>DATCRN010000071.1:0-7043 GCA_036568945.1 Alphaproteobacteria bacterium
ATGCGCACACCTTCGGTTTTGCCGCATTGAAAATAAGAAACATCTGATCCGTAAGAGGCGCAGAGCGTGCTCATGATATAAGACAAAGCGGCGCGTTTGCGTTGAAGCTTGTGGGAAATATGTTCTTGACCCAGCGAGTCCAGCTGCAATTCTTCATTGGTCATGCCTTGCAAATCGATGGCCATTTTGGTTTTAAAGCGTCCGCCCAAAAATTGCTTGTCGTCCCAATCATGCGTGAGCTCGTTCATGACATCATGCATGTCTTTTTTGCGGTACGTGATGGATTGCTGACGCGCATATTCCATGATGCGCTGACCGGCTTTACCTGCCATCGGCGATGCCAAACGTCCGCCGAAGACAAACGGATTAATCGTGTTGGTCAAAAGGTCGATGACCAAAAACGGAATATTTACCGCAAGAGTAAGCAGCGCGTTTTTACCCCAATCAAGCCCCTGGGTTTTTTTGAGGCCGTAATACGCATTGGTCGCACCGCGTTTTATCCACGTCCATAATTTGAGGCGCGTGGGCAGCAGCATCGCCTGCCCCCACCATGTTTTGTTCATGAGCGCGCGGACTTTGCGCAGGGTGGGATTTTTGAGATGCGACTTGCCTTCGATATCGGGGGCCAGCGCATACTCATACGACTTTTTATTTTGCCATACGAATGCGAAGGCGCGTTTGGTGAAATCTTCCAAAGCGATTTTATTGGCGTCTTCTCGGCTGATATCTTTGCGGCGCAAAGACGCTGCGCGCATGAATGTAGGATTCAAACCGAAGAACGGAACGTTTTTGCTATGAAACAGCTTTTGATAATTATGGTCTAATCGCCAACCGCCGTGTGGTGATGGCGTGACAATCAATTGCCCTTTTGCTTTGGGCGATGGATCGTTCGCGTCATCCGGGAAAAATTCATAGACAATGCCTTTGCTCAAGAGCAAGTCTTCATTGATGCGTTTTAAATATCCATAACGGACGGTCAGATCTTGCCAGGTGCTTTGGTGCAACTGCATTTCCTGCATGGCGTCTTTATCGGCAGCGTCTTCCTGTCCCGGTGCAAACACCCATAGACGGTTTAAATTGCCATTGCCCAAATCTTTGGGCCGGCGCGGCAATACTTTACCTTTGGGCGCGCGGATCCATGGGTCCGTCGGGCTGTGGCGGATCAGCGTTTCATCGCCATCCACATGCGGCCGGTCATCCAAAACCACATCCTCTAAAACCAAATCGTCCGGATTGGGCGCATAAAGGCAGACCCGGGTCCCGTTTTTATAGCGGAAGAAGGCATAAGCCCCGCGTTGGAAATAGAAGATGCCGTTTTCAAGCGCGACAGGTTCGGTCGGAAACCGCCCCAAAGACAACAGTTCATTGATTTTATCCAGCGTAACCGGTGTAAGGGATCCGCTTTCCGACAGCAAAGGTGCTGGAGGCATCATGGTGTCGAGGGTGCTCATAAGACGTTATATATTATGAAAATCAAATATATAGCAACTTATTTGCACGTCTCCTGAGACAAGATTGCCCAATTGCTGTTAGTTTATGCAAGTTTTTCAGTTGCATGGCAGGGCGTACCGGACTATACCTGTCCATAACTTTTACGACTAGTTAGGAGAATTCCATGTTTCGTTTTCGTCACTTAGGTCTGATGGCCGCAGTATTGACCTTCAGCGCCTGCTCGATGGCTCAAGGCTACTCTGAAGTTAACGCCCTGAACAAAGCCAACGCGGGCGGCTCGCCATTCACGCAGCAATTGACAGCCGAATACAAGGCCTTCTCCAATTATCTCCTTAACGACATGAAGGACTATGCCGACGCGCTGCACTTCGCGCGCAAAGGCCTGGCCTCTGCTTCGGGCGAAAACGTTATGCCGGAACCGGTGAATGATTACGACCTGGAAGCCGCTGAAATTACTGAACTCTCGGATGCACGCGCGCGTTTGGTTTCGGCCTTCGATCGCGGCGCACGTGAAATCATCCCTGGCAAATCGGCTGTGGCGCAAGCCCGCTATGATTGCTGGATCGAACAGGACGAAGGTTCTGTGAACGATACAGGCAAAACCGGTAATCTCGATTGCAAAGGCCAATTCATGGCTGCGATGCAAGAAGTTGAAGCAGCATTACCGGCCGCCGCTCCTGCTCCGATTGACGCTGGCGTCCCGGCTCCGGTCGGTATGATGGATGGCACGGGTGAACCGATGGCTCTCAAAGAAGCCATGTATCTGGTGTTCTTCGATTGGGATAAATCCGACATCACCACAGGCGGCGCGACCGTTCTGGATGCTGTAGCCCAAGAAGTGAAGAACCGCGGTGTTCAACACATCAATGTGGTTGGCCACTGCGATACCTCGGGCCCAACGGACTATAACGAGAAACTGGCAATGCGCCGTGCTAACGCAATTAAGAAAGCGTTGATCGAGCGTGGTGTTGCTGCTGATCAGATCAGCGTCTCGGGTCGCGGTGAGAACGAACTGCTCGTTCAAACCAACGACAACGTCCGCGAACCGGCTAACCGCCGCGGCGTGATCACCTTCGAATAAGAAGGGCGATATAAAGAATAAAGAACGGCCCTTTTAGGGCCGTTTTTCTTTGCCCTCAATTTGGGGTATCCTTACCGCCCATGATCGAATTTCGCCCTATCCTTTATGTACTCGGTATTTTCCTGGTGACTTTGGCAATTGCCATGGCGGTGCCGATCTCGTTTGATCTGCGGTCGGGCAGTGATGATTGGCAGGCGTTTTTATTTGCGATGGCGATCACCGGCTTCTTCGGCATTTTATTGGTGCTGACCAACCGATCCGACAATGACAATCTCCATTTCAAGCCTAAGCAAGCATTCATTCTGACGTCATTTGCTTGGGTCATTCTTGCCGCCTTCGCGGCCTTACCTTTTTGTGCGTCTTCCTTGGAATTGTCTTTTACCGATGCCTATTTCGAAACCATCTCCGGTTTAACAACCACTGGCGCCACCGTCATCGCTGACGTTGAAAGCTTGCCTCCAGGGTTGTTGATATGGCGCTCCCTTCTCGTCTGGATGGGGGGGGTCGGGATCATTGTGATGGCGCTTTCCGTTTTGCCCATGCTGCGTGTGGGCGGCATGCAGCTTTTCCGCACCGAATTTTCCGAACGTGATAAACATTTGCCGAAAATCCGGCAAATGGCGAATAGCATTATCTGGGTTTATTTAAGCCTGACTTTTATTTGTTTGCTTGGCTACCACATGGGCGGCATGAATTGGTTTGATGCACTTAATCATGCCATGACCACACTGGGTACCGGCGGCTTTTCAACCTTCAACACATCTTTCATGGATAACACGTCTAACTTTGCCCAGTGGAATGCGACATTCTTTATGGTGCTTGCATCCCTGCCCTTTGCCTTATTGGCGCGCTTTGTCGCGGGTAGTTGGGCATCTCTTTTAAAGGATAGCCAAGTGCGGGGCTTTATTCTTTTTGTTACCGCTGCCATGTTTGTCATGAGTGCTTACTTAGTCATCATTCGAGATGAGCCCTTAATAACAGCGATGCGCATGGGTATGTTTAACGTAGCATCTGTGATTTCCACCACCGGCTATGCCAACGCGGATTATAATCTTTGGGGGCCTTTTGCCCTGGTGATGTTTTTCTTTTTAACATGCGTAGGTGGATGTGCCGGATCTTCTGCGGGCGGTCTAAAATTTTATCGTTTTCAAATTTTGGCATCCGTTGCCATCAATCAAATGCGGTCCCTCGTGCATCCAAATGGCGTTTTCGTCCCGCATTTTAATAACAAGCCATTGCAAAATTCAGTCACGTTTTCTGTCTTAAGCTTCTTCTTCGTGTTTGCTCTCAGCTTCACAATTGTTGCGCTGGCATTAGCAGCCACCGGTCTCGATTTTATTACGGCGATGTCCGCATCTGTCACCACACTTGCAAATGTGGGGCCTGGCCTAGGCGTTCATATCGGGCCAATGGGAAGTTTCCAACCCTTGCCTGACACAGCCATTTGGATTTGCTCCGGCGCCATGCTTTTAGGCCGTCTTGAGATGTTTACTCTGCTCGTACTTTTAATGCCGTCATTCTGGCGCCGCTAACAAGCCTGCGATCGCCCTCAAACATTAATGTGCGTTGTTAATCATCACCGGCACTTGATTGGCGGCATCATTCATCGGCATCGCATTGCCATAGGTCATCGGCACTGGGCCTGCGACGATATGCATGTTCTCCGATAGACCTTTCATCACAGCCGCATCCATATCTTGGACCATAGATTTAATCAGCGTGTTGATCTCATAATCGCGTTGCGCTAAAGACGCGCCGGCTGGAATGGTCTTTTTACGCTCTAGCGTGTAGCCGGATTTCATCGATGTGATGCCCGGAATACCGGACAAATTCAATCCAACCTTCATTGTGACCGTATGCTCGGTTGGTTTACCCAAATGCATATTGTCGGTCCAATTACCGGCATCCGGTGCCACTTCGCGCGAACGCATGGTGGCTTGTTGGATGGTAAAGTTTAATGTGCCTTGCGTGCCTTCAGCTTGCAGTCTGCGGGTAGCGTAGGTTTCAAGCGCGGTCGCAGGCGACGTGTTGGTCAGCGCCATGCCTTTCATCGTGGGTGACGGGGCACTTGCGTTTAAGACTTGCACGGCCGCTACATTCAATCCCACCGGTGCCATTTGCGAAAACGACATATCGACAGGCGCAGGAGTCGTAGATGGGCTCGCGCAGGCGGCCAGGGTTAAAATGGAAACAACACTCAAAGCTTTAAAAAACTTGTTCATGATAGCTCCTTTGATTCTTAATGCTTTTTAGCATGCGACTCATCGTCAACATAGCTTAAGTCTGTGGCGTTAAAACGATAGGTTTTGCTGCAGAATTCGCACGTCATTTCGATAACCCCATTGCTGGAGGCGTGTTCGCGGTCCTCTGGA
Organism: Alphaproteobacteria bacterium; assembly: GCA_036568945.1. Classification (GTDB taxonomy): domain Bacteria; phylum Pseudomonadota; class Alphaproteobacteria; order Micavibrionales; family UBA1664; genus UBA6145. The sequence continues at coordinate 4,906 of DATCRN010000071.1, forward strand.
CCCAAAGTACTTAAAACTTGTTGTACACGCTCGACCGAGCAGCGGCAGGATTTAAACACAGGCTGCGGCGTAAAAATGCGTACGCCTTCTTCGTGGAACAGGCGCACCAACAAATCATGCGAATGCAAATCAGGGGAAACAAGCTCGCTTGGCACGACACTTTGCAACAGGATGGAGGACCGATTCCAATCCTCTTCCTTTTCTTTACCCGCCTCGCCATGGAACGGCAGAACATGCTCCGTCTTTTGCACACCGATAGATGGATCGGGCATACGCTGCAGCATGATAGCACCTGCCCGCCAACCTGATTTATCATCATAGGTCGCAGCGACTTTAAGCGTCGTGCCAATCTGTTCAGATTGATTAAAATAATTCTGCACGGAATCTGCGAGCATTTCGCCGGTCAGTTCCACAATTCCTTGATAACGATCGGTGTTAGCGCCTTGATCGACCGTAAACGCCAGATACCCTTTACCTGTCATTTGACGCAGATCAAAACCTTCATAGGGTCCACCTGTATTACCTTTGGCTGCATGTTCCATCGCACGGATCAAATCTTCGCCGTATCCGGCGTAACCACGCACAGCGCCTGATGTGGCGACATCAGCAACGATTGTACGCACAGGCCCTTCTGCGCTCGCTTGCAGTGTAAATATACCTTCGTATTTCAGCATCGATGATAAAAGCAGCGATGTCGCCACCGTTTCCGCAAGCAAGTGCGCAACAGCCGATGGATAAGAATGCGCACTCAAAATATCATTAAGCACGGTGCCAAGGCGCACGACACGCCCGCGCAAGCCAGACGCCTCCAACTGAAATGGTTGGATGATATTGTCATCAGGGGACAGGTCGCGGCTATCGTCGCTGTTATCGTTGGCTATGCGGCTCATGATCTTATTTTATATCCACTTTTCAAGACGGCAAGGCATGCCCACCAGAATAAAGCGCACAAAAAGCTTAGCATGGTAAGACCGGTGGCAAGCGGCATGTCGGCCACACCAATAAACCCGTAACGGAACCCGTCAATCATGTAAAAGAACGGGTTGGCATGGGCCGCCATAATCCAACCGGCCGGCAGATTTTGCGCGGCATAAAACGTGCCGGACAGCATCGTCAGCGGCATGACGATAAAGTTGGTGACAGACGCTAGATGATCGAATTTATCTGCCCATAGCCCTGCCAGCACGCCGGTCAATGACATGAACGTCGATCCAAGCAAACAATAGGCGACAATCGCCCACACATGTGCAATCGGCAAATGCGCGAACGGCACTAGTACAATGATGCTTGCAATCCCTACCGCGACACCGCGCAATAATCCGCCGACCACAAGTCCGGTCAGGAGTTCGCTATTCGTGAGTGGCGGCATCAGCACATCGACAATCGATCCTTGGATCTTGGCAATGATGATCGACGACGATGTATTCGCGAATGCGTTCTGCGCGATTCCCATCATCACCAGACCCGGCATCAAGAATGTTAGATACGGCACACCGTCCACACCTCTGCCCGTGCCCGCGAAGGAAAGAGAGAACACCATATAATAAAGCACGGTGGTAATGACCGGCGCCCACACGGTTTGCAAATGCACCTTCATGAATCGTCCGACCTCTTTTTTGATCAGGGTGTTGAGGCCGATCCAATTCACGCCGTCTATAACGCGGGGATTTAAGGTGGATGACATGGGCTAAAGTCTGCTTTAAATTTGGGTTCAAGATGGATGAAGATAGACCACAAAAGCCGCCAAGCAAACCCCGGGTGAGCAAACGGAAAATCCCCAAGCGAGTCAGCGAATCCTGGCTGCGCAATTCATCCCTCTATTACCTGGAACGGCACCCGGCGTCCGTTGCCCATTATATCCAGGTCATGGACCGCAAAATGCAGCGGTCCCTTCGGGCTCATCCCGACCAAAATCTGGAGCCGTTTGGCGTCTATTTGCGCGAAAAATTGGTCCCAGAATTCCTGCGCGCCGGTTATTTAAACGATTCTCTCTTTGCCGGGGCCCTCAAAGACTCCCTCGCCCGCAAAGGCCTGCCCAAAGCCGAAATCAAACGCCGCCTAAAAGTAAAAGGCATCACCAATGAGACGATCGATGATCTGCCCATGGATGATCACGATGATCTATCGGCGGCGCTCAC
>DATCRN010000072.1:0-11486 GCA_036568945.1 Alphaproteobacteria bacterium
GGACAGGATCGTCCATAAACGCAGAATATCCGCCCCATATTCTTTCATGATTGTTTGCGGGGCTACAACATTGCCCAATGATTTGGACATTTTCATGCCCTTTTCATCCAGCACAAAACCGTGTGTCAACACCGCATTATATGGCGCGCGCCCGGTAGTACCGCAGGATTCCAGCAATGAGGAATGGAACCAACCGCGATGTTGGTCGGACCCTTCAAGGTACAAATCGGCAGGCCACGGCAGATTGTGATCGGGCAGCACGAATTGATGCGTCGATCCGGATTCAAACCAAACGTCGACGATGTCTTTCACCTGCTCAAAATCATCGGCCTTGTAATCGTTACCTAAAAAATCTTGCGCTGGGCGCGCAAACCATGCGTCCGATCCTTCTTTGGCAAAAATGTCGGCGATGCGGTTGCAGACTGCCTCATCGCGCAAAGGCTTGCCGTCCTTCTTCGATACGAAAATCGCAATTGGCACACCCCAGGCGCGTTGACGCGAAATACACCAATCAGGGCGCTGTTCGATCATTGCACGGATGCGGTTTTCGCCCATCGCCGGATACCAATCGGTTTCTGAAATTGCCTGCAGCGATTTTTTACGCAAATCATTGGTGTCCATCGAAATAAACCATTGCGGCGTGGTGCGGAACATGAGCGGCGCCTTGGAACGCCAGCTATGCGGATATTCGTGGCGCAAGGACCCTTTTGCGAGCAAATTGCCCGCTTCATCAATGGCTTTTAGCGGTGCGAAGTTGCCGGGGCCAAATTCATGTTTGCCGTTTTTCTCTTCGAAAATCGACAGACCTGCAAATAGCGGTACGTGCTCGCGGAATTTGCCGTTGTCATCGACATTGTCGGGGATATCGCGTGCGCCGAAATGCTGCAAATAGAGGAAATAGTCATCTTGACCGTGGCTTGGAGCAATATGCACAAAACCTGTGCCAGCTTCGTCGGTCACGAAATCGCCGTTCAACACGGGCACGTCGTAATCATATCCTTGGCCGCGCAGCGGATGAGACGTAACCGTGCCCTTCAGTGCTGATCCTTTTAGAATTTCACCTTGTGCCCATTCAGTGATGCCGGATTTATCCTTTACATCAGCGGCAAGCTTGGTATTTAAAACAAGTTTTTCACCGACTTTGGCGCGCGCGCCCTCGCCTACGGCTGACACGGTATAAACCGCATAATCCATGTTGGCGCCGGCTGCAATCGCACGGTTTGATGGCATGGTCCATGGCGTGGTGGTCCAGATCACGATCGATGCACCGTCAAGTTCCGGCGTCGCCGCTTTGATGACCGGGAACTTTACCCAGATCGTTGTCGATTTATGTTCGTGATATTCGACCTCAGCTTCAGCGAGCGCGGTTTTTTCGACCGTCGACCACAGCACGGGTTTGACGCCGCGATAAAGACCTTCATTCATCAGGAACTTATGAATTTCACGGGCAATTTGCGCCTCGGACGTCAACTTCATGGTCAGATACGGATCTTTCCAATCGCCGATCACACCAAGACGTTGAAATTCCTCGGACTGAATATTCACCCAATGTTGCGCAAAGTCGCGGCACTCTTGACGAAACTCAAGAATGGGAACGGCGTCTTTGTCTTTACCTGCGCCTCGATATTTTTCTTCGATCTTCCATTCGATCGGCAAACCATGACAATCCCAACCAGGCACGTAATCAGCATCAAAACCTGACATTTGCATTGTGCGATTGATGACGTCTTTTAAAATTTTATTGACGGCATGGCCAATATGGATGTTGCCGTTGGCATACGGTGGTCCGTCATGCAAAGTCCATTGCTTGCGGCCTTTGGAACTTTTACGGATTGCCCCGTACAAATCCATGTCCTGCCATTTTTTAAGAATTTCGGGCTCACGCGTGGGAAGTTCTCCGCGCATCGGGAAATCGGTCTTGGGCAGAAAAACGGTGTTTTTCAGGAAGTCAGCATCAATGGTCGTCATGGCGCGAGCGAGATTAAAACATCCCGCGCCGCGGCGCAATCCTTAGCAATCTGAGCCTTTAAGGCTTCCAAACCCTCGAATTTTGCCTCGGGTCTAAGGTGCTTTACCGGGCGGACCTTCAAGGTTTTGCCGTACAGGTCGCCGGACCAGTCCAGAAGGTAGACCTCGAGCAAAGGCTTAGCCAAAGCAAACATAGGCCGAAGGCCGATATTGGCCGCGCCGGGCAGCCATTTGCCGTCCCCAATATCCACCCAAACGGCATAGATACCGTGCGCAGGGCACAGCGTGTCGCCAAGCGGAATATTAGCGGTCGGAAAACCGATTTCGCGGCCGCGTTTATCACCATGAATAACCTCGCCCTCAATCGCCCAATGCCAACCGAGCATCTCATTCACCTCGGTAATATTCCCATCATGCAAAGCTTGGCGAATGCGTGTCGACGAAATCGCAGCCATTGTATCGCCGATCAAAGGGATGGGGGTGGTTTTAAATCGCGTATCAGCTTGCAAGGTTTCAATATGCCCGCTGCGATCTTTACCAAAATGAAAATCTTGTCCAACAACGACGTGCGCCGCATTCATATCCCGCACGATGATGTCATTGATAAATTGTTGCGCGGACATGCCCGCGAGGAATGCGTTGAAATCAAGCACCCGTACATCGCTGGCAAACGCCTTAAGTAATCGAATTTTTGTGTTCCGAAGGGTAATACGAAATGGTGTTGTATCAGGCTTAAAGAAAGTGCGCGGATGAGGCTCAAAAGTTAGCACATAAAGTGGCAATTGATTGTCAGCCGCGATATCGCCCGCGGTTTTTAACAAAGCCGCATGGCCCTGATGCACGCCGTCAAAATTGCCGATGGCTAAAACGCATTTGGTATTGGTCGTCATTATGATAGGCTTTATACCATGAAACAAATCGATCCAGCCAGCCTGATTGACGTACAAGATTTGGCTGATGACAACGGTATCGCGATGAAATCGCTCCCTGTTTATGCCGGAAATGACAATTTTTTAGGCGAGGCGATCTACCGCCCCAATACCAGGATTTTACTCCACAAAGATTTGGCCAATATCGTCGTCGCTGCCGCCGACCGTATGTACCGCATGCGCGGCATGCGCTTTATCCTAACCGACGGTCTGCGCACGATTGAGGCGCAGGAACGGATGTTGCGCGCGCAAAAGACGCTTGAAAACCCGCAATGGCTTGAACAACAAATGCTATCCAAGCCAGGACACGGCGGACACCCGCGCGGTATGGCGGTCGACATCATGCTGGAACATAAAGACGGCAGACCCGTCAACATGGGCACAGCCTTGGATGATATGTCCCCCGCATCGGCACGCGATTATCAGGATTTACCGAAAGACGTTTTGGACAGTCGCAAATTTTTAGAACTTTTCATGCGCGAAGAAGCTGAAAAGCAAAATCAAAAAATTTTGCCGCTGCCGAGCGAGTGGTGGGATTTCAGGTTGCTGCCCGAAGTTTACGAGCAATATGCGCCGCTCTCAGACGACGATCTACCGGATTTTATGAGGATGTCTCTTTAATACGCTGACGTTTGAATGCCAGTTTAGGCGGGGCATCATGCGATACAGTGATCGCAGCGCCGCGCCCAGACAAAGACGGATTGGTCATGAAATAATCATGGACATTGAAATCGTCGGCCTTGGATCTTTCTCTGCTGTATTTGCCGTCGCCGTCCATGGTCCAGCTTTGTTTAACGTCTTTTAGGTTCGCCAGCATAACTTGTTCCAAAATCTGTTCATGCACAGTTTCGTTGGTAATCGGCACCAATGTTTCAATGCGAAAATCGAGATTACGAGGCATTAAGTCGGCAGATGAAATATAAACAACGGCCTTACGAGACGGCAGTTTGTCACCGTTTGCAAAGCAATAAATGCGGCTATGTTCCAAGAAACGCCCAACGACGGATTTTACCTGAATATTGTCGGATAAACCGGAAATACCTGGGCGCAAGGTACAAATGCCACGGATCACAAGTTCGATCGGCACACCGGCTTGTGATGCCGCATAAAGACGCCGGATCATTTCCGGATCGAGAAGATTGTTAATCTTGATCCAAATACCGGATGGCTTGTTTTTCTTGGCGGCAGCAATTTCATTGTCGATCAAAGTATAAAGCGTGGAGCGTAAATTTAGCGGTGCAATCGCGACACCATTCATATCACGTGGAATGGCATAGCCCGTCATATAATTAAAGATGCGCGTCATATCGGCGCATAAATCAGGATCGCATGTAAAATAGGACAGATCAGTATACACTTTGGCAGTCACCGGGTGATAGTTACCGGTACCGAAATGCGCATAAGACCGCTTGCGCTTGCCTTCGTTGCGAACGACCAAGGACATTTTGGCATGCGTCTTAAGATCGGTGAATCCGAAAACGACCTTGACCCCTGCCCGTTCCAGATCACGAGCCCATCGCAAGTTTGCTTCCTCATCAAAGCGGGCTTTGAGTTCGATCATGGCTGTCACGGATTTACCCGCCAAAGCTGCAGAAATCAGAGCACGAACAATGGGGGAATCCTTGGATGTACGATAAAGTGTTTGTTTGATTGCAACGACATCAGGGTCGGCGGCGGCCTGTTCCAAAAACTTTACGACCACATCGAAAGATTCATACGGGTGATGTACCACGAAGTCTTTGGCGCGAATGGCTGCGAAAATATCACCATCCGCTTGCTCAACACGTTCCGGATGACGCGGTACGTAAGGTTTGAACATCAAATCGAGACGATCAAGGGTAAAGAGTTCCGAGATAGCCGATAGGCCGATCAGACCATCGACTTTGAATACGTCAGCGTCTTGCACGTTTAGGGATTTTTTTAAGAAGCCCAAATGATTGACCGATATGTTGCGATTGACCATCAGTTGGATCACGTGACCACGACGTCGACGCTGTAACGCTTGTTCAAAGTGCTGGATTAAATCTTCAGCGTCATCGCGGATCTCGAGTTCGGAATCGCGTAAGACCCGAAAAGTTGCGAAGTCGATCAACTCGAACGGTGCGAACAGGTCCATCAAATTCGCGACGATGGCGCGCTCAATTTGGACGAAGCGGGCCTTTTTCTTGGACGGCAGGCGTATAAAACGCTCCAGCATGGATGGTACGGGCACGACTGCGTCCATTTCCTCCCCCGTTTCGGGATTGCGCAGGTGCAAGGAAATGGCGAGTTCCTTGTTCGGTAAAAATGGGAATGGGTGTGCGGGATCAATCGCAAGCGGTGTTAGGACCGGGAAAATATCCAGCTCGAATTTTGCCGCAAGCCAGCGTTTTTCCGTGCGCGTCAATTCATCCGGATGCAGAATTTCAATATCGGTTTTTTTCAGTTCGTCGCGAAGCGTACGCCAGGTTTTTTGCAGATCGTCCATGAAGGCGTGACTACGTTTCAAAACTTCGTCAAGCAGTTCGGTTGCCGTACGCCCATCATCGCTGCGACGAATGGATTTCATGTGGACTTGGCGGCGCAGGCCTGCGACACGCACCATCGAAAATTCATCCATGTTGGCCGAGGCGATAGATAAAAACTTCACGCGTTCGAGTAGTGGATTGGATTTATTTTGCGCTTCCTCCATCACACGCTGATTGAAGGCGAGCGACTGCAGCTCCCGGTTCAGGAATATGCTGGAACCATCAGGCAGACTATCGGTCAAATCATTGGTTTTACGCGGCGCCATTACCCTTTTAGGGTAGCATAGCGCCGGTTAACGGATTTTAAGGTGATTATGTATTTTAGGCGGCTTCGGCCTGACCTTGATCGGAAAAGGCGGTTTTCCGCAGTTTCCAAACACCATTTTCCTGCATCCAGAGGTGCGGCGAGCGGAATTTGTCGGTCAGTTTTTCGAAATAGGCCCGGTCCATCATGGGATGCTCGAACATCTTGGCAGCCTTCGGAAATTCCTTTTCAGGCAGCGATAGATATTCAAAACATTCCTTCTCAAAACGCGCTGGGTATTCGCCGTCAAAACGTTGTACCAGGCCAACAGCTTCTTCGCGCGTTAAATCGCCATTGCGAACTTCTTGCGCGCTATCATATGTCGCGCGGCCGATACCGAATTTAATAAAGGTCGTGTAGTAATGGTAATCGTCGATCTTGTCGTCAATGCCCGCGTATTTGCTGTAGGTACCAGCAGTGCGTTCGGGCGCTGCTTTGAACCCGCCATGTTCGGTTGCGTAATAGAAGCAATTTTGCGGATGCCAGGGAAGATAGTAACCGAGATACTGTACATCGATTTGTTTTTCGGCGAGATCTTTTGGATTCGGCGGCATGTAAGGTTCTAAGTCGACATTGGTAAGACCAAAATCGTTCATCAGATCAGCCATAGATGTACCGGCTAAATAAATTTCTTCCTTATTCGGCGCAGTAAAATATTCCCAATCTTTGGTGGCCTTATCATTGTCGGATGATTTGTTGCCATATTCCGCCGGATTTTCACCGTAAAAGACCAAAGGAATACCCAGTTTAATCGCCATTTTCGGCGGAAAATACATTTGGCCCATAATGAAGGGCTGGAACGGATGGTAGATTTGTTCCAGCGACAGGCGTGTGAGCAAACGGTGCACGCGTGCGTTGGGCGTAAACAAATAATTGTCGAAACCAGCCCCGATCCAGCCTTGAAAATTCTTCCAGCCCCAATCGGTGTAAATATGCGGCGCCCACGTAACAGTGAGCGGGTTCATCCCATATTCATATTTGAGTTTATGCGCGGCATAGAAACTATCCTTGCCGCCTGACCCCGGTACTAGGCAATCGTATTCGCCGTTGTTCTTGCGGTATTTATCGCACAAAGCGCGCAGTTCTTTTTCACGGGCAACCCAGTCGATCTCGCGTTTCTTTTCAGCAATGCGGCAGGCGGTGCAAATACCTTCTTCGTCGAAATGGACAGTTGGTTTTTTGGAATGAATCGTGTGTTTATATTCGCGCTCCGAGTTTGGCTTCTGATTCGAATAGGTGCAGCGTGCACAAAAAACGATTTGCTGTGGCAAACCGTAATATTGATCCGGATTGTTGGCGCCAGGACGATACGCATTCGCATCAATCGGTGCCGGAATTTTTAATTGATCCATCGTTTTGCTTACCAGACGGTCAAACCACCATCGACAATAAGGTTTTGCCCCGTCACATAAGCCGAAGCGTCCGAAGCGAGATACACCAATGCCCCCACCATGTCCATCTTTTCGGCCATGCGACCAAGCGGCACACGGGCGCTATACTTGGCTTGGAAGGCTTCGTTTTGGCCGCTTTCGACCCCGCCGGGTGTAAGCGTGTTAACTCGAATTCCCTGTCCTGCCCAATAGGTGGCCAAATATTGCGTTAGCCCAATAACCCCAGCCTTAGAGACAGAATATACGGCAGGCGTGTTAATCGGACGGCCCATATATTCAGAGCCTTCGTAAATACGTTGGTCGGGTGCAGCCACACCATAGATAGAGGATGTCTGGATGATCGATCCGCCATTCCCTTGTTTGACCATCTGCGCGCCGACGGATTGTGCGACCAGCATCATGCCGTCCAAATTGACCGCCATGATTTTGCGCCACTCATTCAGATCATATTTTTCAAACGGTGCAAAAAATGCATCTAGGTTATCGGATTTGGTGGCGGCATTGTTGTGGAGAATATTGATGGATCCAAATTCGTTCACGACAGCATCCACCATGGATGCGACAGAAGCCGGATCGGCGACATTACAGGCAAAGCCTTTAATGTCTTTGTTGTCGGATGCCTCGGCCTTCAGATCAACCATCGCAACTTTAGCGCCATGTGCAGCGAGACCTTCGCAAAAACCGCGACCTAAAATCCCGGCACCACCGGTAACAATGGCAACTTTCCCGGTCAAATCGAATAGATTTTTATAATCGGACATGCGCACCACCGGCTTCAGCCTTTAATCCTGCCATTAAAGTTTTCATGATAATCACTGTATCACTGGGCGGCACTGTCGGCACCCCTGATCGCACCATGGTAAAAAATTGCTCCAGCGTAGCGCGAAAGGCGCTGAAATTATCATGCAAATCAGCAGTAATCCGGCCTTTATCGCCAAAGAAAGATAAATGGAAAGTTTTAGGCCCCACGCCAATGGCATCAATATTGAGCGTGCTGCCGTCATCCATCGCAACGGTAAAGGAGTCATGGTGAGCGGGATTGCGTCCCACGGATATGGGGCGCGCAGATGTCACTGAAAATGCAGCGTCTAGCATATGAACGCCATAACGCACCCAATCGATCAGCACAACAGTATCAATGCATTTGATTTGACCTAGAGATTCAAACGCATCGCGCACAGGGATTAATTCTTTGGCATGACGAAGGCCTGAACAAGACATGAGTTTGCCGCTTTCCAAGAACATCGAAAAATAATCGAGTTCATGCGGGTCGAGCGTGAGCGGTTTATCGATAAAAACCGGCAGACCGTGATCGAGGAAAGGTTTAGCCAGCGGTGCATGCGCCTCCCAATCATCACGCGCGATGATGACGGCATCGACATGATCTTTCATATCACGCGCATCGGCAACGGCATTTTCAATTTTAGCAGCAGCACAGAGTTTTCCTGTGAGCGCGGGATCCTGCGTCCATGCATGCGTGATTTGTACGTCCCCGAAGCCAAATTCATCTGGCGTTCTGACTTTTAGGTAATCGTAAATGACCGGCCAACCGCTATCAGCCATGGCTTGGTCGTCGTATCCGTTGGTAATGGCTGAAAAGGAAAACGGATGGCCGTTGCCATCCGATAGCCCAATCATACCGACGCGGATCACCATACCGCCCAACCCCCGTCGACGCAGATATTTTGGCCCGTCATGTAAGAGGATGCATCGGAACACAGCAAGGCTGCGACGGCTTTGAGTTCATGCGGTTTGCCGATACGGCCCAATGGGTTTTTTGCAGCCAAACGTTCGATAAAATCCGGTGCATCTTGTTGCGTCTTTTCAAACGGGAACGGTCCCGGTGAAATCGCATTGATACGGATGCCGTGCGGCGATAGGAACGATGCGCAATATTTGGTGAGCTGCAAGACACCGGCTTTGGCCGCGCCATAAGACGGTGGGTTGGCAAAACGCGTGCCATCACCATATAGGCGATAATCCGGTGATACATGGCCGTACATAGAGGCAATATTTAAGACCACGCCTTTGGATTTAATCAGATGTGGCAATGCCGCCTTAATGGTGCGGAAGACACCGTTCAAACATACTTCAATATCATTATCCCAATCGTCATCGGTGATGGATTCAAACGTATTCTTTTTACCTGACCAACCGCAGTTGACAAGAATGTCGATCATCTCAACCGACTGAATTGCGTCTTTAATCGATTGTGCGTTCGAGATATCGATGGCGAGGGATGTCGGATTGGTCTCGGGGAATTTTTCTTTAAGTTCGCTTGCGCGGATTCTGCATTTTTCGATGTCGCGCGATGCCACGATAATGTTGGCGCCGCATTCAGCGAGCGCGAACGCGATTTCGGACCCGAGCAATCCTGCGCCGCCGACCACAAGGGCAGTTTTACCTTTTAAAGAAAACAGATCACTTAAAAGCGGTGAGGACGCTGGATTCGAATAAGGCATTGGCAAGTCTCAGATCTTCTTCGGTGTCGATGTCGTTGGCGCGGTTTTCCGGCACAATATGCGCCCCAAAGCGCCCGTACAAGATAGAAACCGTATCATCCGGCATATTGACGGGGTCAAACACGTAAATACTGCCGGTTAATTCATAGGCCGCAGGCAGTTTTTGACGTGGAACCCAGGGCACGGCGCCCGGAATAAAGGTTTCTGGGATATTGTCGTTGATGGTCCAGGCGCGGTGTGGGTTGGTATGTGCTTCCGAGAACGTACCCAAACTGTTCAAATTTTTATCGATGAAGGTTTGCACGCAACCTTCAATATCGGCGGGGGTACGGAACGGGGCCGTTGCTTCAAGGAGCACAAAAATATCGGGGGATTCCCCTTCACTCTTCAGCGTATCGCGCAAGTGACGCAGCGCGTCGATCACCAACGATGTATCTGTCGCAAGATCGTCGGGACGCATATAAACTTCCGCACCGTACGCGCGCGCGACGTTAGCAATTTTATCGGAGTCTGTGGAGACGATCACGCGGTCGATTACCGCTGTGGCCTTAGCCACAATGATCGGCCATGCCAACAGTGGCTTGCCGCCTAATGAAGCAATATTTTTATCTTTGATTGCCTTGGACCCGCCACGCGCGGGCACCACAGCGATCACGCGTTTATCGTTGATCACGATGCAACCGAGTATAGGGTTTGCGCGTGGCGCAATTGCTCGGGCTGGCCGATATCCACCCAGTCTTCATCGATATGGAAGGCGGAGAGTTTGCATTTTTGATCAATCATACTGTTGATCAGATCGGTCATATCGAAATATTCGTCCTTCGGCACCAAAGTAAGCGCTGTAGGATTAAGCATGTAAAGACCAGCGTTGATCAGGCAGCTATGCTCCGGCTTTTCAGCCACACCTGATACGAATGGTCCATCCGTTTGCACAACGCCAAAAGGAATGCGTGTGCGCCAATCGCGAACGCAAAGTGTTGCTTCCGCGCCATGCTCGGCATGGAATGTCGCCAGATTTTGAAAGTCGATGCGCGTCAAAATATCGCCGTTCACGACTAGGAATGGTTGCGTAATGCTTTCTGCCGGAACTAACGATAGAGATCCTGCCGTACCCAACCGTTTGGCTTCGCGTACATAGCGGATACGCACACCACGATCACGCCCATCGCCGAAATATTCGGTGATCATATCCGCCAGATAATTCACGCTGATGGTAAAATTGCGGAAGCCTTGCGCCGACATATGATCGATGATTTTTTCAAGGATGGGCTTGCCGCCGACCTTGATCATCGGCTTGGGAATATTATCAGTTAAGGGACGCAAGCGCTCGCCACGGCCACCAGCCATAATGATGACTTCATTGGTAAAGAGATTGCGGTGTGTTTGATCGTCAAGCAGCTCGAGGCCGATCACGCAGCCATCCGCATCGATACGTGGAATGTGCCGTACAATGCGGGCCTTCATCATATCAACGACGGCATCGCGCTCGACAGACATATCCACTGTCACGGGCGTTTCGTTCATGATTTGACGCACAGGCGTCGATAATTCCTGCCCTTGCAAAAGCGCGCGTCGAATGTCGCCATCCGTCACAGTACCCATGAGTTTATTATTAGCGTCGACAACCAAAAGGATTTTGACATCATTGATTTGAATACGCGCCACCGCATCGCGCATGGTCTGCGCGGGATGCAACATGAGTTTGTTTAAGGCGCGGTACAAAAAAACCTCGAAATCAACTTGAGTGAGATTTCATAACATAAAACATTGAAAAGTCAAGGATTTAGGCTTGCAAGAAGGCATTTTCGGGCGTGTCCACGCGAACCACAGAACCCGCGGCAATCAGCGACAAATCGCCGATTTTAACATTTTGTATCAAGGTTGATCCTGCCCCGATCATGCAGGCTGCACCTACACGCACACTC
>DATCRN010000073.1:0-2126 GCA_036568945.1 Alphaproteobacteria bacterium
GCTATCGACAATCCCAATACGACCAAAATGATGGCAACCATGCGATTGCGCGCGCGCGGGGTCATTTTTTGGCCGCCTGTTTTTCTCGAACTCGCAAACGATCGTACCGCCACAAAGCATGTGCGAGGAGAGCGCCATAACCGACAATACCGATACCGTATGATCCCCATACATTCATCGCGTATCCACCCATTTGCACGTAGGTATCGAAATCCATGTTACACGGCCTCCGCAATTTTAAGTTTGCGTGCCAAAATCTCGGACCGCATGCGCACGATGATGACAATCGCAGCATATAAAGTAAGGCCTAAGGACATTACGATAAGGGGACGGATCATTTCCGGCGCGATTGCCGGATTCATCAGACGTTTGAAACTGGTGATCGATGATTTTTGATGCAGCGTGTTCCACCATTCAACCGAATATTTGATGACCGGTAGATTGATCAGACCGATCGTGGTCAGCCACGCGCCCGCAAGACCACCTTGTTCGGGACGATCAAACGCATCCATGAGTGCAATGATGCCGACATATAGGAACATGAGGACAAGGACGGATGTCAGACGCGCATCCCATACCCACCAGGTGCCCCACATGGGTTTACCCCACAGCATACCTGTAGCCAGACATACAATCGTCGCAAGCGCACCGACCGGGAGTGCTGCGCGCATAAACAATTCCGCCAGCGTATGTTTGAAGATGATAAAAATCATCGCAGCAAATCCGCACGCAGCATACGTTGCCATTGCAACCCAAGCGGACGGCACGTGCAGATACATGATACGCACGGTTTCGGATTGCTGATAATCAGGCGGAGATAGAAGTAATGCGTCCAATAGACCGAGCGATAATAATAAGGTCGCAAGCAAACTTAAGACCGGCAAAATCGTCTTGGCCAGTTTCTCGAAACGCGCAGGATTGGCGAATTTAGTCAACATTATGATGCCACCTTCATACGAACAATCCACGCGGATGCAAAGGGAATAAGCGTGACTGCCAAAACCGCACAGGCGGTAAGCAAATAAAAGCCCCCAAGGCCGCTTAAACCTTGGGCTTGCTGGCTCAAAGACCCCGCACCGAAAATCAAGCCAGGAATGGATAGCGGCAGGACGATGACCGCATAAAGCGCAAATGACCGGCGTGCTTGCAGGACCAATGCGGACGCGGCAAGACCAAGCGCCGAAAAATAGAGCGATCCAGCGAGCAGACCGGCAAGCACAAAGGCGGGATCAAACACCCGCGTGCCGTCCATCGTATATAAAATAGCCGGCGCGATGATGGATAACGGAAGTCCGGTCGCCGCCCAATGCGCGATGATTTTAATCAGCATCAGCATCGGCAGCGGATGTTTGGAAAGCACCATGTCATCCAGCGTGCCATCTTGTGCATCGCGATTGAGAAGGTCGGGTAGGCCGAGCAGGGATGATAATAAGGTCAAAACCCAAATCAGGCCTGGGACTACTTGGATTAATAATTCCGATTCCGATCCAATCGCAAAAACAGCAACGCATAGTGACACGACAAAAAACAAAATCGTTTGTGCCGCAAGACCATCGCCAAAACCGCTGCGATACACCCAATTTTTCAAAAGATAACATTGGCCATTCATGTGGCCCCCAATGCTAGACGCTTGGCATCTTTGGGCCAGATATCGGGTTGATGTGTCGCGATGATCGCGGCACCACCGTTTTTGCGATGCTGCTCTAATAAGTATGTGAGAGTCTTCAAACCCGTTTCATCCAAACCGTCACTCGGCTCATCGAGGAGCCACAACGGACGATGCATTAATGTGAGTCGCGTAAGCTTCACGCGCTGCCGCCATCCGGTGGACAAACGACTAAGGGAGGTGTCGAGTTTTTCTCCAACCTCGAACGCATCATGTCTCAATGCGAAATCTTCGTTCTGCAAAGATGTTTGTGTTTTCAAATAGTCACCGGCGTTTTGTGCGCTGGCCGATAGGCCTTGCGCCGACAACCAATGAAATGCCGCCGTGCATTCCACATCACCGGCGCTGATATCCAGCAGTCCCGCAAGTGCGCGGAGAATCGATGTTTTGCCTGAACCGTTGGGACCGGTAAGCAACAACACATCACCCGGCCCAACCGACAGGTTGAGGCCGGAGGCAA
>DATCRN010000074.1:0-2531 GCA_036568945.1 Alphaproteobacteria bacterium
CCGCCGATGCGCCTGATTGCCTTGTTTATAGCTGCCCTGACCATGTTTTCCAGCGGCGCATCTGCTGCGCAATCTTGCTACGGCGCCGATCAATTGGAAGCCGAGCAGGGGCTTCGCATTCATTCCGAGCTTATGGTGATCGCACTGAATTGCCAGCATTTGGCTGGTGGCGCGAACCTGTATCGTCAGTATGAAAACTTCACCAACAAAAATATCGGTCTTATTGAGAACTACGAAAAGACCATGATGAATTTCTTCCAAAACGAAGGCGCCGCAAAGCCGGAGAAAGCCCTCAACGATTTCCGCACCGCGCTTGCGAACCGCATCTCCAAGGAAGCCGTACGTCTGCAGCCCAACGTCTTTTGCCGCGCATATTCATCGCGCATCACACAAGCCAATAACATGGACATCACACAGTTCCGTACCTGGGCGCAAACGGTGTTTGATGCCTATCCGCTGACGCGCCCGATCTGCCAAGGGTTGCAAGTTCGCAAGCAAGCACGTTAATCCGCGCAATAAAATAACCTATTGGCATCTGCTTTGTGCAGTGATTGGATAGCTCCCGCACCAACAGGGGGAATAATATGCTTGAACAATTAATGCGCAAAAAACCGCTCGTATCGGAAGGTCCGACCGGCCTGCGTCAATGCCTTAGCGCGCTGGATCTAACTTTACTGGGCGTAGGCGCCATTATCGGTACCGGTATTTTCGTACTTACGGGCCATGCTGCGGCAACCCAAGCGGGACCGGGCGTCGTCTTATCTTTTATATTTTCTGGTCTTGCCTGTGCCTTCGCGGCACTCGCCTATGCGGAATTGGCGGCCTCCGTCGGTGGCACGGGTTCTGCCTATGGGTATTCTTACGCTGCGTTCGGCGAGTTTTTGGCCTGGATCATCGGTTGGGATTTGATTTTAGAATATGGTGTGTCGGTGGCCGCCGTTGCCAACGGCTGGTCCGGTTACTTTAACAATGCACTGAGTGCAATTGGCCATCCATTGCCTGAGGCGCTGACCAAAGGTCCCGCTGTTGGTGGGCTTATCAACCTTCCTGCTGTGTTCATCATCTTGGCCTTGATGGTTATGTTGATCATTGGCATCAAGCAATCCGCGCGTCTGAATGCCGCGATGGTGTTCATTAAGCTCCTTACTATCTTCACCTTTGTTAGTGTAGCTGTGTTTAATATCCATCCGGAAAATTGGGATGTGTTCCTGCCGTTTGGCTGGTTCGATACGCTGGAAGACGGCAAAACCGTTGGCGTTCTGGCCGGTGCGTCTCTGGTCTTCTTCGCCTATGTCGGCTTTGATGCCGTGTCCACGGCGGTAGAAGAAGCTAAAAACCCGCAACGTGATGTGCCGATCGGTATCTTGGCGTCGCTTGGTTTTTGCACGTTCATTTATATCGTAGTCTCGGGCCTTCTGACCCTTATGGTTCATTATGATCAGCTGAATGTATCGTCGCCGGTGGCGCATGCGTTGCAATTGATCGGTATTAACTGGGCGGCAGCTCTTGTGGCCACAGGTGTGATCACGGGTCTAACTACCGTTATGTTGGTGCTCTATTACGCGCTTACGCGGATTATCATGGGCATGGCACGCGATGGTCTGTTGCCGCAATATTTTGCCCAAGTGAACAGCAACACCCAAACGCCAGTGCGCAATACTGTCATCTGTGGTGTGATCATGGCGGTGATGGCTGGTCTTGTGCCGCTGGGTACTTTGGCAGAACTTGTGAACGTCGGTACGCTTGCCGCTTTCGTGATGGTGTGTGTCGGCGTGATTGTGATGCGTCGGACACAACCCAATCTGCCACGCCCGTTCCTCACACCGGGTGGACTCATTATTCCGATCTTGGGTGTTATTTCCTGCGGTGCGTTAATCGCATTCCTACCGGCAGTGACCCACTTGCGTTTCGTGTTGTGGCTCTTGCTTGGGGCACTGATTTACTTCACCTATTCGATCCGGCACAGTAAGTTACGGAGCGCGCAATAAAACAAGAATATCAAGTGTTTATATAAAAATTTTCATAAGTAATAGACTTTTGATATCTTAACCCTCTACAGTTTTTGAAGAGGGTTAAGATGAGTAAAGCAAAGATCGGTTTTTTGAATGTTGTCGGTGCACTTTTTTCTTCAGGCGCACGTGCGGATTTAAGAGACAAACTGTTTGCGCAATATGTCGAAGAAAAAGATCCGTCGAAGTTTGCGCAGTTCTTCGATCCATTGTTCAAAACCACCACAGGTAAACCTGAACAGATTCAGTCATTGCAAGAAGGTGTCGAAGCGCTGACCCAGGCGTTCTCCCCGGCCGATGCAGTCAAATATTTGATGCAGTCAGCAAACAATATTCGTCTTAGCAATATACTTATTGCGAAAGCGGGTGGTGTTAATAATCCGCTTTATGCTGCGCTCGCATCGGAAATTATTGGCATTGCCGATAAAGCCACTACGGATTTGGAACGCGCCCAAGTATTAAACCGCGGTCTTTTTGGATATCCTCAAATCGTCAAGTTCGGTGTCGTCATTGACGGTGTTC
>DATCRN010000075.1:0-7332 GCA_036568945.1 Alphaproteobacteria bacterium
AAATGCTGCGCATGCCCTCGCAGAAAAAATCGATCTCGTCGGTGTACTAGGGGTTGAGATGTTCGTGACCAGATCTGGCCAGATCTTGATGAACGAGATTGCGCCGCGTCCGCACAATTCCGGCCACTGGACTATGGATGCGTGTGCGGTGAGCCAGTTCGAACAACAAATGCGTGCGGCGGCAGGCTTGCCCCTCGGATCATTCGAGCGCCATCACGACGCCGTCATGACCAATTTATTGGGCAACGACATCAACGCGATTCAAGACCTGATCAAAAATGAAAAGGCCCACGTCCACGACTACGGCAAACGTGAGCCCAAAGAAGGCCGTAAAATGGGCCACGTGACTATTATCTCTTAGGGGACAAGTTTAATACCGCTGCGTTTTGCCGCCTGGGTGCGAAGTATACGCACAATATCTTCCGCCGTATCAGGTTCGTGCCCTTCCTTAAACAGCACTTTAATCGTGTGATTCAGCATTTCCGACGCGTAGGCGTCATTAACACCATCGGCTGTTAGATAAATGGTTTTCTTAAGGCTTCGCGCTGCCACATTGATTTCCGGTTCACGCTGATCAGCTTCGTACGGTGCAGGTGCAAAGGCAGCTGTCAACGCTTGATGTTTACCCGTCTCATCTTTGAGCATTGATGCATCCATATAAACTTGGTGCTCGCTGATAAAAGTACAGAAAGCGACCGGTGATACTTCGTCTCCGGCGCGGTCGTGCTTTTCTTTTTTCACGTATGCTTTCGCAACGGCAAGGGCCGCTGGAATAATTTTCTTATTCGCACCAAAACTCCAGCCTGGTACAAATTCCTCACCTGTCTCTGTCACAAACAACAACGCTTGGTCACGCACGGCGAGCGAGCGGTATTCATCGGGATCAAATCCGTATTTTTTCGCAGCGTCTTCGATAGGAAGACATGCATGATCCAATAAGGTTTGACGGCGCGCCGCATGTTGAGGCGCGGTATTTTCTGGCGCTCTCATTCCTTGGGCATAACGTTGACCGCCCCAGTTTGAAAAATTGGCGACTTTGCGTGCGTGAACGGCTTCGATTGAAGACATTTGTTCGAAAATCATCTGTTTACCTCGTGGGTTAATGATTAGACAGATGCGTCTTTTATGTAAAAATCTGGAAAAGCACAAGGAAAATCTGTTTGGGTTCTTGGACTCCAGGGCCGCAGCCCCTAAAATAACCGCCAAATCAGACCAACTTTAGGACCAAAAATGACCGCAACCGCTGCCAAATCCGCCAAAACCCGTACTGAGACCGATAGTTTTGGTCCCTTGGAGGTCGACTCTTCCAAATATTGGGGCGCCCAAACCCAGCGCAGTTTAGGGAATTTCAAAATCGGCGGGGAAACGATGCCCAAGCCCTTGATCCGCGCTTTCGGCATTTTGAAAAAATCCGCGGCCCTCGCCAACGCTCAACTCGGCGCCCTCGATAAGGACCTGACCAAAGCCATCGTCCAAGCATCCGAAGAAGTGATCGATGGCACGCTCGATGGCAACTTCCCGCTCGTCGTATGGCAAACGGGGTCGGGCACGCAAACCAATATGAACGTGAACGAAGTGATCTCTAACCGTGCGATTGAAATTTTGGGCGGTGTCATGGGGTCCAAAAAACCCGTGCACCCGAATGATCATGTAAACTACGGCCAATCATCGAACGATAGTTTCCCCACGGCCATGCATATTGCCGCGGCCGAACAAGTGACGCACGAGCTGATTCCGGCATTGGAACATTTGCAATCAGCGCTTGCCGCCAAATCCAAAGAATTCATGGCCATCGTCAAAATCGGCCGCACCCATTTGCAAGATGCAACGCCGGTAACCTTGGGTCAGGAATTTTCCGGTTACGCGCAGCAAATCGAAAACGGTATCAAGCGTGTGAAGAACTGCCTGCCGCATATAACACAACTCGCACAAGGGGGCACCGCCGTCGGCACTGGCATCAATTGCAAAAAGGGCTTCGCCGAAGCGTTTGCGAAACTAGTTGCCGATACGACGGGCATCCCTTTCACGACTGCCCCCAACAAATTCGAGGCGCTGGCCACACACGACGCGCTCGTCGAACTACACGGCGCGCTTAATACGCTCGCAGTCTCACTCATGAAAATTGCAAACGATATTCGCTTGCTCGGCTCCGGTCCGCGCTGCGGAATCGGTGAAATCAGCCTGCCTGAAAACGAACCTGGCTCCTCCATCATGCCGGGCAAAGTCAACCCGACGCAATCCGAAGCCATGACCATGGTCTGCGCTCAAGTGATGGGCAATCAAACGACCGTGTCGATCGCAGGGGCGACCGGCCACTTCGAACTGAACGTCTTCAAACCTGTGATTATCTTCAACGTGCTGCAATCGATCAAACTGATTGCGGACGCGTGCAACTCTTTCACCGACAATTGCGTCGTGGGTATCGAGGCCAACAAACAGCGCATCGACAAACTGCTGCATGAATCCTTGATGCTGGTGACCGCGCTTAATACGCATATCGGTTACGACAATGCCGCCAAGATCGCCAAAAAGGCACATCATGACGGTACGTCACTACTTGATGCAGGTAAAGAACTAGGCCTTCTGACCGAAGACCAGTTCAAATCCTGGATCAACCCCGCCGATATGGTGAAGCCCAGCGAGTAAATATTCTTGTCATCCCGAGGCAAAGCCGAGGGATCTCATAAAACCAGGGAGATCCCTCACCTAATGTTCGGGATGACAGTTTGATGAAAAAACGCTCCATTACCTTAAAGGGCCACCGCACCAGCGTGACGCTGGAAGCGGAATTTTGGACCGCGCTTGAAAGCATCGCAACCGCTCGCAAGACATCAATCCAAAAACTTGTTGAAACGATCGATGCCTCACGCGGTGACAATAATCTTTCATCCGCACTGCGTGTTTTTATTCTGCGTAACAAAGCTTAAAGTTTCAGCGATAACTGAACAGGATATTTTGGTGGTGTGATTTGCACCACGCCATCCTTGACGGTCAGCAATCCTTTGCTGGCGGCAATCATTTTTTCACTGATTTTGATGTCGCTTTTCATCATTGCCCCATAATTTGATCAAGGACTTCCAGCCCCTTCTCAACGTCAGATTTCTTTTCTTCTTCCTTCGGGGCTTCTGGCGTAGGCGCTGGAGCCGTTTCCGCCTTCGGTTCTTCCGCCTCGGCCGGTGTCGGGGCCGACTCAGCGGTCGGCGCAGGCGACGGTGCCGTTTCTGCCTTTGGTGTTTCGGTTGTTGCCGCCGCCGGAGCCGGAGCCACCGGTTGTGTCGTGGTCGCTGGCGCAGATGGCGTTGTTGTCGTCGGTGCGATCACCGGCTCTTTCTTTTTCACGCCAAGCAAGTTTCCGATCAACTCACCTGCTTTGGAATCTTCGCCCAATTTATCACTGATGACTTCACCCAATTTATCGCTGACTTTTCCTTTCAGAAGATTATCGAGCGCGGCGGAATTGACCGATTTTTGCGGTGTATCCAACGGGCCGAACAAACGCAAGCCGATCACCGGCACATCTTTTGGTTGCGTCACTTGCACTTGGTTGGACAAGTCCATATTCCAATTTGCAAAGTTCACATACCCGTTAGAGATAATGATGGCGTTCGACGACGTGGTTTCCAATTTGAAATCCTTGATCGGCATATTGCCTTCACTTAAGGCGAAACTTTGATCGATGTCTTTGAATTCCGTATCGCCGCCCGCAAATCCTTGCGTGGTGACACCAGCCAGAACACCTTTCCAGCCACCGTCAAACGCTTCGACCGTATTGGCCGCGAGTTTATCGAGGTCGATGCCGTAAATGACAAGCGTGCGCGTGGCCACATCGATCTTACCGGTAAGCGAGCTCATAAGGGCCGCCGACGATACGCCCGACCCTTTAACATCAACGCTGATTGATCCGGTACCATCGGCCTTTTTCTTAGACGATGCCGTGAGCGCCGACATAAAGGATCCGATATTCACATCTTTGCCATCGGCTTTAAATGCGATATTGAGCGGTGCGCCGTCGCCAGATGCACTTGCTGACAAATCAGCGTTTAACGACCCACCGTATAATTTCGCGTTAAGCGGCGCGGTCAATTTTCCATCTGCCATCTTGGCCTTGAAATCCGCACTGGTCAGAAGCCACGATCCATACGTCAGCGTGCCTGCTTTGACAGACAAATCCATGTTCATCGCTTTTAAAAATCCGGTATCCATTGCTTCGCGCGACCAGTGCGATGTGGAACGGCCAGCGCCGGTCGATGCCGCCACTTGCGCAGTTGACGATCCGCCCGACGGCGCTTGGCTCTTCACACCGACAAAATCACCTAAGCCCAGCGTCTTGCTGGTCAGGTCTGCCTTGATGGATGGTATCGATCCCGACAAATCGGCATGCACATCGCCGGCCAAATCACTGCCACCTAATGTGCCTTTGAGATCTTTAATATCGTAGACCTTGCCGTTGATCGATACTTGGCCTGCTAAATCGATCGGACGGCCAACACCCTGCCCGAACGCAGGGGAAAAGACACGCACTGCCTGAACGAAATCAGGGTGACGCACACGCACATTTAATGTGCCCGGCAGATCGGGATTGAAGGGATCATCCAAAACGCCAGCGGCATCAATAGTATAACCGCGTGCTTGCGCATTAAAGGCCGTATCCAGTTTCGA
Organism: Alphaproteobacteria bacterium; assembly: GCA_036568945.1. Lineage (GTDB taxonomy): Bacteria > Pseudomonadota > Alphaproteobacteria > Micavibrionales > UBA1664 > UBA6145. The sequence goes on from DATCRN010000075.1 coordinate 4,660, forward strand.
TTTGTCGCCCTTGGCTTTGACCGATCCCGAAAACGTACCAATTTTTTGCGTCAGCGCGAGTTTCGTGCCAGTCATTGCAGAATAGAAGCTTTCAAGATCATCCGTACGAAGACCCGCTTGCGCATCTATGCCTGAAAGATTTTTTAAATCCGCGACGCGTCCGGCGGCGGTGAGTGTGCCACCTTTGGTTGTCGCTTGTGCGAACGTCAGCGAAATGCCTTTGCCATCATAGGCACCAGCGGCTTTGATATCAGTCAACAACAAGTCGCCTTGAACAAAGCGTCCGAGCGTGACATCAAATTTTAGATCGAACGGCAATTGCGGCGGATCGAATTCCAGCTTCTCTTCGATATCGATTTTTTTGCCATCCCCGCCAGAGGCTTTGCCATCCGCTTTCGCGGCTTGTTTGGCGGTCGCTTTGCTTTGCGGCAAAGTGACCACATTGGATGCCAACTTGGCATTGATGACCGGACGTTTGGCTTGTGTGTAGGTGACCGTACCATTCACTTTGGTTTCGCCCAATGAGAACGTGTTAAGCGTAGCCGTCGCGTTATAACCCGCAATGCGATAATCAATATCGGCATCGATGCGTCTTGGCATACCTGGCTTTTCAAGTATTTTGTCATCGACCACTTGCAGCCAATCCGCAAGCAACGCTTTGAGCGATCCGACTGACCCGATAATTTTGCCGTCAATGACAGGGTCCACCAATGTTCCCGTGTAAACATCGCCTTCCGCCAAAGGTTTGGACGGACGCAAGTCTGCCGTAATGGCAACTTCACCATCACCCGGCATGGCCACAAGCGTCATGCGTGTATTGGCATTGCCGCTGGTGAATTTAGTTTGCATCACAACTGCGCCGGTTTCTTTGCCTTTGTACTTAAGGCCGCGTGCACGCACTGTGACATCACCCGTGAGGCCCACAGGCAGCGATAATTTAGCAGGCAGCAACGGTTTTAATTTTTCAGTGTCAGACGGAGATTGCTCTTTGGATGGCTTTGCATCGTCATCTGATTTTTTGTTTTCCGCAGCAACCTTCTCAGCCACTTTTAAAACTTCATCCAGCTCAACCAGCTCATCGCTGTCGATCGATGCTTTGATGGTCTGAACATTATCGCTTTTTTTCCAATCAAGGGATGTGGTTAATTTGTTGCCGCCGCTTAAGTTAAGCGCGCCATTGGTTAGACTGACGCGCGTAGCACTTGCCGTCAGCATGCCTGTAATCGATGTCTCGCCACCCAGTTTGGGCAGCGCTATTGGGAATCCGGCATCCGCTAGGACGCCATTCAAATCGTTAAATGACAATCCGCTTTCGCCTTGCACTTCATAGGCGCCTGGCTTGGTTGCCACGATACCGTTAAATTTCACCTGTGCGCGGCCATCCGTGTCCTTAGCATTCAATTGCATCGGCATCGTTTCGCCCGCACGATATCCGCCGGTGGAAAAATCGACATCGAATTCAGCATTGTTGTAGCCAATCGTGCCTTTGCCTTCGAACGGGCCGGTCATATTGTCGGCCTTTAATTTCAAATCGGGGATATTGATATTTTGTGTGGTGCCCTTGGCTTCATCGCGCATCGTCAGATGGCCATCTTTAATGTGGAAGGCGCCAACAGAGATCGCAGGCGCTGCACTTGTTTCCGCGGCAATAGGTTTGCCCGTCACGGCATCAACTTCGGCGCTTTGCGTTTGCGCTTTCGGCTTCCAATTATCGGTACCGTCTTTATACGTCACCATGGTAACGGTAGGCTTATCAAGCGTGATCGAAGAAATGTTCACATGGCCTACCAACAACGGCCAAAAGGCGAGCGTTACATTTACGCCATCCAACGTCACAAACGTATCGGCTTTGCCTTCTACAGGTTTGCGCAAAATAATGTCATTGGCGATAAGGTGCGGGCGCGGCAAGAAACCGGCACGGAATTGTCCGCTTATGGTCAGATCGTAACCGGTGGCGGCCGCCACTTTGTCTTTGGCCAATTGCTGGTATTTGCTCCAATCGATGAAGCCGGGGATGACCAACAGGGCAACCAGCAATGTCGATACGACTGCAACAGCAATAACGATCAGACGTTTGTTCCGCATAAATCCTCGCATATTTGATATATGGCGGGGATTATGGTTGCCAAATAAAGGATAATCAAGGGGTTAGCTGGAAAAGGCTATTAATCAACCATTGGTTCGATAGGTATATCCGTTTTCTTGCTGCGGTCGATGTACATTTGCGCGACATCCAAGAATTGCTGGAGAATAGGCGATGCCTCGTGACGGAAGTTTTTGCGCTCGCCTTCGCTTAAAGATTCCATGACGACTTGGAAGGCCTGATGGAAGACTTTGTGAATGTCGGCGACGGATGTGGTCGTTTTTTCAACACGGTCGACGTTGGAATGCTTGATACGCTCTTTCATCATTTTGACGATGGCACGGATGGTCGCATCGGAATCGCGTAGCTTTTCTTCCATGACCTGACGGGTAATGATGATGAGATTGCAATCAGTGACGGCCTTAGCGGATGCCATGCGCGGCTCATCAAACAAAAGGGATGTTTCGCCAAAAATATCGCCGGCTTCCAGACGCGCCAATTTGACAGGCTTGCCCTTTTTATCTTTGAAAATTTCCACCATGCCGGATTGGATAATATAGGCATGATCGGCCACATCGCCTTCATTGATG
>DATCRN010000076.1:0-5781 GCA_036568945.1 Alphaproteobacteria bacterium
ACCCAAATCCAAGGACGGCTTCGTTTTTGCGTTGGCGCAAATATCACGCGCATTCGGATCGATCAGCCCGCGTATGCAATTGGATGTGAGGGAAATAGTAAAATGGCGCGCTTCATCAAAGGCGTATTTGATGTCTTTCAAATGACCGCTGTCATAAATCGTATCGGTACACGTGGCAATTTTACCGGTGACGTCCAGTAGCGCATCTTGCGGCGTTTCATATTGAACTTCTGCACTTAACGGGTCGCAGCTCAACTGTAAGGCTGCGTGCGTCTGTGCGGCGACGAAACCATTTTGTCTACGGATCTCATCATTGTGGATATCAAACAATGCGATCTGATCGTTTGCAAAGGCAATCGTTTCGGCCTTGAGTGCGCGGAGGCAATCAACAAGCGTTTCATTAACAACCGTGCCGACATCGTCGGTCGGGTTTGAACAACCGGCTGCGTCCAAAGCTTCCATGGTTTTTTGGGCTGCAGGCGTCATGGTTTGCGCGAAAGACGGGGCGGCAAGGCCTGTTGAAATGACAGCAGCAGCGGCAAGGCGAAAAATTGATTTTGCGGGCATAAAAATATCCTCCGGAATGTTTTGCCGGAGGATATCGGAATTCCTATCTTTACGTCAAATCTTAGCCGCGGATACCGAGCTTCTTAATCAGCTCAGCATATTTCGCTTCGTCTTTGCGTTTGACGTAGGTGAGCAACGAGCGACGGTTGGAAACCATCGACAATAGACCACGACGGGAAGCCACGTCTTTTTTGTGGATCTTCATGTGTTCAGTCAGTTCGTTGATGCGTGCGGTCAGAACGGCAATTTGTACTTCCGGCGAACCGGTGTCTTTTGCGTCGCGCTGATTGTCCTTAATGATCTTCGCCTTTTTGGCGCCTAATACCGACATCTGAGTCTCCTCTTATAAGGGTTTAAAACAATCCCATTAACCGCCGTGCCAAGATGTCGTCCAGCACGGTTTAAGATGGGCAGGCAGGTTTTAGCCCTTAAAACCCAGGCAAGTCAAGGATTAGAGGTTAAAAACTCGGTCTGGTTTCACTTCCCCGGCCTGGAAGGTGACCATAGCCACGGGATTTCCGGCTCTGTCAGCCGCTAGGAATGGCCCTTGGTCATACCCAATAGGTAGACGCTTGGCATTGCCGCCCACGATAAAATTGAGGGTCATCCCGCGGCGTAAGCGGCCCGTTTCGGTGTCATCGATCACTAAAGTGGGGACATTGGCCAAAGCTGCCTGGACCGGCAGCAAAACATTATCGCTTTGTGTGTCGTCATTAAAATCATCAAGGGGAATGGCATCATCAAGGGAGAACGCGCCGACACGCGTGCGGATGAGCGTGGAAATATATCCAACTGTGCCCAGTTGTTTGGCGATGTCGCGGCCAAGCGAGCGTACATACATGCCTTTGCCGGATGTCACCATGAATCGCGCTGTATCGATTGTAGTTTCGATTAATTGCAAATTGTGAATGACGACATCGCGTGATTTCATGTCAATATCTTCGCCCGCGCGTGCCAGATCATACGCACGCTGACCATCAATTTTAATCGCAGAATAAATTGGCGGCGTTTGTGTGATGTTTCCCATGAATTGGGGTAGCACCGATTTAATTTGATCGTCCGTAGGGCGGATATCGGATGTCGCAATCACATCGCCTTCCAAATCATCCGTTGCGCGTTGTTCGCCCCACATCACGGTAAAATCGTAGTCCTTATCGGCATCCATCGCATAAGCGACAGTCTTGGTGGCCTCACCCAAAGCAATCGGCAGGACACCGGAGGCAAGGGGATCTAGCGTCCCTCCATGCCCCGCTTTTTCCGGATGCAGAACGCGCTTCACCTTGCCCAAAGCCTGCGTGGAGCCTATCCCTGCCGGTTTATGTAGATTGATCCAGCCGTTGATTTTAACTTTGTTTAATTTTGCCATAGGCGCTTATAGGTGTTTTTACCTGTAAAAGAAAACCTTAAATTTGACATAAATACGCAAATTTGTTCTATTGGAGTAACTGACGGAGGTATAAAACATGTATGTTAATGATGAAATGGGATATGTAGGCATGCTTCTTCCTATGTATGCCTATGGTGCCTTTCTGAGTATGGCGCCGGTCCAGACCTTGATTTTTACGGGCACCGTTATGGGACTTGTTGCTGCGGGCATTGGCATTATTGAGCTCAACGATAGGAGACTTGAAGCCGAGCGAAAACAAGAAGCTAGAGCAGAAGAGCTTAGAAAATTCAGCGCTGGGAATGCATTGTCTGCTATGTTCAAACAGACCGATCGCGCGCCTGTAACTAAAGCTACCCCGCGCAGCATCTCCGAGCATCCAGTATGGCAGGCCGAATCCAGCCCCGGTGAATTACTTCGGGCAATGAGACGAGAGCCTCGGGTAGCTCTCAGTTTTCAACCATAAAGCGGACTGAAAAGGGGCCAAACGGCCTCTTTTTATTGCTCGGTGTCTTCGTCATCGTGAATGCCACGGATGATGCGGTCAATTTTTTCGGCTTCTTCAAACGTGTCGTCGGCCTTGAACACTAGTTTCGGCGTGAATTTGATTTTCATCTGATGCGCGATTTCTTTTTGGAAGAAATAAGCGTTTTCGTTCAAAGCATTTAAAACAGCATCCAAATCGCGGCCGCCCAAAGGCATAGCGAAGACTGTTGCATGTTTTAAATCGGGGGATGGGCGCACTTCGGTGATCGTAATCAGGCTGGCGTTGATGAGCGCTGGATCATTAAACCCACCGCGCTGCAAGGTTTCGGAAATCACGTGGCGAATTTCTTCGCCAACGCGTAATTGTCTTTGACCTTCAGGCTGTTTTCTTTGTTTTTTCATTTTTCTATCCGATTGTCATCCCGAACTTTTAGGTGAGGGATCTCATGAAACCAGGGAGATTCCTCACTTCGTTCGGAATGACAAAAAAGATTAAGCCACAGACCGCTGTTCGGAAATCACGTCGAAACATTCGATGACATCGCCGGGGCGGATATCTTCGTAGTTTTCGAACGCCATACCGCATTCCGTACCCTCTTTGACTTCTTTGACTTCGTCCTTGAAGCGTTTGAGAGTTTTGAGTTTGCCTTCATGGATAACCACATCATCACGAAGCAGGCGCACTTTGGCGCCGCGTTTGACGTATCCGGTCGTAACCATACAGCCTGCGATTTTGCCAACTTTGGTGATGTTGAAGACTTCTTTGATTTCGGCATTGCCGATGAATTCTTCGCGCAATGTCGGCGACAACATACCGGCCATCAAGGCTTTTACGTCATCGATCACGTTATAAATGATCGAATAGTAACGCATATTGATGCCGTGTTTTTGCGCCAAATCGCGCGCTTGCGCATTGGCGCGCACGTTAAAGCCGATGATCATGGCACCTGAACCTGTCGCCAAAGTCACATCGGATTCCGTGATACCACCGACGCCGGAATGCAAAACGTTAATCGCGAGGTCTTCGTTGTCTTCGGTAATTTTGCGAAGCGATCCGACAATGGCTTCAACCGAACCGTGCACGTCCGCTTTGATAATGACGGGCAGGGTGGTTTTGTTGCCTTGTTTATTGGCGAACAATTGTTCGATTGTGTTGCCCTTGGCTTTGCGGGCTTCTTCAGCCTCGCGGCGTTTGCGGTCACGGTATTCAGCGATCTCGCGCGCTTTAGCTTCGGATTCAACGACGACGAAGTCGTCACCAGCGTTCGGCGTGCCATTAAGACCGATGATCTCGACTGGTTGACCAGGAATGGCTTCCTTAATTTGTTTACCCTGATCGTTGACGATCGTACGGATTTTGCCCCATTCGGCGCCAGTCACGAAAATATCGCCGACATGCAGCGTACCTTTGTCGACCAGCACGGTTGCAACCGATCCTTTGCCGGTTTCCATACGGGATTCCACGACCGTACCCGCGCCTGCGCGGTTCGGGTTAGCTTTGAGTTCCAAGACCTCGGCTTGCAGCAAAATGGCTTCTTCAAGTTTATCGAGACCAATTTTCTGTTTCGCGGAAACTTCGACCGCTTGTGTTTCACCGCCCATGTCTTCGACGATGATTTCGTGATTGAGCAGATCCTGCTTCACGCGCATCGGATTTGCTTCCGGCAAATCGATTTTATTGATGGCAACGATGATCGGCACGCCTGCCGCTTTCGCGTGGTTCAAGGCCTCAATCGTTTGCGGCATGATGCCGTCGTTGGCCGCGACAACCAGCACGACAATATCGGTGATGTTCGCACCACGTGCACGCATTTCGGAGAATGCTGCGTGACCCGGCGTATCGAGGAAGGTAATTTTTTCACCCGACGGTGCCGTGACTTGGTATGCGCCGATATGCTGGGTAATACCGCCTGCTTCGCCTGCGACCACATTGGTTTGGCGCAAAGCGTCGAGCAGGGACGTCTTACCATGGTCGACGTGACCCATGATGGTGACAACCGGCGGGCGGGTAACGAGTTGTTCTGCCGTATCCGTATCGCCTTCGATCCCGATTTCGATATCGCCTTCGGTGACGCGTTTGACCTTGTGGCCGAATTCAATGATGAGCAGTTCCGCTGTATCGGCATCGATGGTTTGCGTGATGGTTGCCATCACGCCCATTTTCATGAGCGCCTTAATGACGTTACCGGCACGTTCCGCCATACGGTTGGCGAGTTCTTGAACGGTGATCGCTTCCGGCAAAATGACCTCGCGCACCTGTTTCGGCGCGTTCGGATCCACCATGCCTTTGGCGCCTTTGGATTTCATGCGCGACCGGCGCACGGATGCCAAGGAACGACCATGGTCGCTTTCAAAATCGTTTGAAAGCGCCTGTGTCACCGTCATGCGGCGATTATTGGACCAATCTTCCGGTGTTTTCTTTTTCTCAGTTGCTTCCGTGCCTTTGCGTTCCGTCGCGCGCTTCATGCGGTCGCGGAATGATTCAGGCTCATCAGCAGGACCAGCGCCGTCATGGCTGCGGAATTGCGCGCCAGCGATTTTAGAGGCGGCTTCCTGACGCTTGGATACGGCGTCTTGGCGTCCTGCTTCGATTTGTTTTGCTTGCTCGAGCTCGGCTGCACGAATGCGCTCTAACTCTTCTTTTTCCTTTTGACGAGCGGAGCGAACAGGTTCCATCGCTTGCGGCCCGATTTCGGCGGCAGAGGTGCTGGCCTTCGGTTTATTGTCTTTGTTCTGCAAAGCTTCTTGCAAAACGCGCGCGCGTTTTTCGCGCTCGGCGTCAGGCAAGACGGTTGTTTCTTCAGGCTTGGCATCTGCTGCGACACCACGCTGACGGCGTACTTCAACGGCTACCGTTTTGGTGCGGCCGCCGGAGAAACTTTGGCGAACCTGTCCTGCCGCCGCACCGGATGTACCGATGTTGCCTGCAGGCACGTTGCTCTTCAGGCTCAATGTTTTGCCTGAGAGGGTCAGTTTGCCGGGTTTTTTATCGTCTTCGCTCATTCGCTTTTCCTAAAGTTGCGATTGGTATACACCATCCCGCAACCTTAAGCAAAAGCTTATGTTGCGGGTGGTAGGTAACCGGAAAGTGGCTTAACCATTGGCTGCTTGAGCAGCGTCGGCGCCTTCCTCCGTGTTTTCGTCGTCTTTGAACCAGTCTGCGCGCGCCGCCATAATCATGCGGTTGGCTTGACCTTCGTTCATGGCGTCTTTGCCCAAAATTTCGACCAGCTCGTCACCTGCCAAGTCGGCCAGATCATCTTTCGACTTCACGCCGCCTTCGGCCAATTTGATGATTTGGTCGAAGGTGAGACCTTCAAAGCCGATAATGTCATCCTGGATAC
>DATCRN010000077.1:0-4009 GCA_036568945.1 Alphaproteobacteria bacterium
GTGAAAATGGGTTGGACCACGCAGGAGAAATTGGACGCGATGGTTCAGCGCACGCGCGATGGCGGTGCGGAGATTGTCGCGCTGCTCAAAACCGGATCGGCATTTTATGCTCCGGCGGCATCCGCCATCGAAATGGCGGAAAGCTATTTGCTGGATAAAAAACGTGTGCTGCCATGTGCCGCTAAACTCAACGGCGAGTATGGCGTGAAGGGGCTCTATATCGGCGTGCCGGTCATTATCGGTGCAAATGGTGTCGAGAAAATCATCGAAATTGAGCTGAATGCGGACGAGCAGAAAATGTTCGATCACTCCGTCAATGCGGTTAAGGGGCTCATTGAAGTGATTGATAAACAGGCGGCTGCGGCCTAAGTCCTTCATTCCACAACAAAAAAACTGTTAAAAAGGGCGCGATTAAACTTGCGCCCTTTTGCATATTTTGCGATATTCCTTCCCATAATTCATGAAAATCCGCTGGGGAGGGTATTTGCATGGCTAAGAAGCAGGGCGGCAGCGCCATTCTGAAATCCATTTTCAATGAAAACTATGACGGTGATGTCAGCGATCTTGTGCGCGCATCGATTTATTCACCAGCGGCTTTGGCGCGCGGTGTTAATCGCCCCGGCAGTTACATCACCGATAAATTGGATCTGCGTAAAAGCTATCTCAAATTGATGTGCCGCGGTCATGAGGTCATGCCAGCAGAAACAATTTTTGATCTATGCAATCTGCAAGACGTCACGCCTGATATTTTGCATCCCGCAGACAATAAGGATCCAGCGCCGAGTGAAATTGTCGAAGCGGTTGTTTTGTACATTGAAGACTTGCTGCCCAACACTGTACCGCAATCGATCATGGATTTTGTGACACGCGAAGTACGCAAGGCAGACTCGCTGGCGGCGCAACAGCCATATTCGGATTTGCCGAATAATTTTGAGATGTTGCAACGCGTGCAAGGCATCGTCGCATCCTATCTGCCGTCAGCAGAAACCTATGATTTCAAGTACGACCGTACAGATGCGCCATCGGCCATTCTTTTGGATTTGCAGGATGCGGTGAAATATGCGGGCCAAGGTGCTTGGGCACCAAAGCCAGTACCGCAATGGGTGGTCAACGAAAAGCAAGGGACTTGGAAAAAATTCATCCGTATCATGACGGATACCGCAATTGCGATTGCGCCGGCCCATCAATATCAATCATGGCTGCATGCGTTTAATGACAAGGTCGATGCGCTGGGCTTTGAGCTTGCGCGCGAAATGCTGCTTGATGACCCGTCCATTTTCCACCCCATCAATCCATATATTCAGGGCAAATTCCGCGTGGAGCTTCCCGAGATCGGTACACTGACCGGCAAAGATGTCATTCAAGCCTTCTGTGAAAGCTTTAATATTTTAAAGCGCATCACCAGATGGAGCGATTTGGAAAAACGCAATCGCGATAACCGCGAGGGATATTTGGAAACCGCATCAGAAATTTACGATTGGTCGATCTTGCGTCAGACAAAATTGTTCCTACGCGCCGAAGCCAATCGCCGGTATTTAAGCGGACGCCTTGATTTTGAAGATTTATATCTGCCTCAGACGACTTATGGCCGTCCGCATATCACGACCACTATGAATGCCGCTCCCAAATAAGCGAATCCTTAGTAAACTGTAACAAACAAAGAATAAGAGTTGAATACGAATGGGGACAATTCGCGTTATCACCGATGAAGATATAGCAGCGCATTTTGAAGCCGCTGCGCATAAGCGTTATCTGTCATTACATCTTCCCAGCAAGCAGCGTGTTGGTATTCAGCAAGATGATGTCACCGAACTATTTCCCTACGCTGATGTCAAAGAGCGCCGTGTTTTCAGAAGTGCGATTGCTGAATTTCTGCAGGATAGCGGCTTCATGCCCGAAGAGGTCGCGGATGCTTTGTATCTAAAAGCCTATATGGCCGATGAAAAACTGTTCCCGCCGATCAGTCATCGTTGGAAGAGAGCAGTGCGCAAGGTTGCCAAAGAGCGCATGTCTAATGCGAGTGAAAAAGAAGGCCTGCCATCGTACGAGCGTGTTCTTGTTTTTGAAGATATCAAACGCATGGATGCCGAAAACTATATGTGGACGATTTTCCAAGCGCAGGAACTCCCTAACGGCCGCCTCACTCTTGCAATTTGCGATTGGCTGGCGATATCGCCGTTAAAACTGGCGAATACCGCAACGATCGATGCGCAGCCTGCCTATATCGTCGAAGCCGTCGTGTTGGATTCCAAGCGGCAGCTCGCTCGCGCGAATAAAATCGATATTGATACGACCGAGTTCTTAAAAGACCAGTTGATTTTGGCCCAAGATATGGCGCGGCATGTGAATGAATTTATGAATGATATTCCGATTAAGCGGAGCAAGTTCGACCTCATTCAATACATGAAAGAGGCACAACGGCATTATGTGGCCAACGATTACTTGAAAAAACATCAAAAGCGATATGAGGATTCCAGCCCGGTGGAATCCATGCAGACATATTTGGAAAGCGTGCTCCTATGTCAGGGTGAAGTCATCGATCGTACCATCGCCGCAAGGCAAAAATTGTTGGATGACTACAAAAAATATAAGAATGCAAAAAATCTGATGCGCACTTGCGCAGTGGAGCTCGCCCCATCAGGTAAAGCCGATGACTTCATTCAAATGTATGAGGCCTATGCCCAATATTACGGGTACAAACGTGCCGCGCGTGTTTTAACACTTGAGCCTGAGAAGATGACGCGGAATGGTACAAGCCCATTTCGCATCGGATGGCGTTATAATGCGCGGCTCGCAAATGGCGATAAAGGGGAAGAGGTGCGGGATGTTTTCATCATGCAATCCCAATACCTTCATCAAAAAAAGCATGTGCGGTATGCAACGGATAGTTTTGTCGAGGATGCGCGCGCGGATAAAGCCGAATGGCAAAAATTAATGCGGTCGCCCGCGATGGATCAATATCTGCAAATCGAAGCGGTGGCGCTGCTGATTATGGAGCAATTGGGTGATTATTTGATCCCACCGCAGAAGGCCTTGCCTGCGCCACGCCCGATTCTTAGTCTTCCTGCCCCCAAAACGGCGTAAATCGCAGCGCATTGGCTGTTTTCTTTTGAAAACCCGCATGCTAGATAATTGTCAGCTTTAACCCGGAGATTCCCGATGAACATCCATGAATACCAAGCCAAAGACCTTTTGAAAAAATACGGCGTAGCTGTGCCTGCAGGCATTGCCGCGATGTCGGTTCCTGAGGCTGTCGCTGCCGCTCAGCAATTGCCTGGACCGCTGTATGTTGTGAAAGCGCAAATTCATGCCGGTGGGCGTGGCGCGGGCAAGTTCAAAAACAATCCGGAAGGCAAGGGCGGTGTGCGCCTATGCAAAACCAAGGACGATGTGAAGGCCGCTGCTGAAGCCATGCTGAACCAAGTTCTGGTCACCAAACAAACGGGCCCGGAAGGCAAGCTCGTTCAGCGTCTGTATGTCACGGACGGTGTCGACATCAGCAAAGAATATTACTGTTCCGTAGTGCTGGACCGCGCGACATCGCGCGTGACATTCATGGCATCGACCGAAGGTGGTATGGATATTGAAGAAGTGGCTGAGAAGCATCCGGAAAAGATTATTAAAGTCGCAGTCGATCCGGCGGCCGGTTTCCAAGGCCACCATGCGCGCGAACTGGCATTTGGTTTGCAGTTGCAGGGCGATGCGCTTAAATCCGCGCAGAAATTCTTCGCGAATTTGTATAAGGCTTTTGTCGAACTTGATTGCTCCATCGTCGAAATCAACCCGATGATCGTGACCGACAAGAATGAAGTCATGGCGCTGGATGCCAAAATCAATTTCGATGAAAATGCATTATTCCGCCACCCAGATGTTGCGGCCTTGCGCGATGAAACGGAAGAAGATCCGGCTGAAAAAGAAGCTAAGGATTGGGAGCTCAACTATGTGCGCTTGGATGGTGAGATTGGTTGCATGGTCAATGGTGCAGGCCTTGCCATGGCAACCATGGACA
>DATCRN010000078.1:0-5400 GCA_036568945.1 Alphaproteobacteria bacterium
CCGCAGGTATTTCCATTTTTGCCATCGGTCTGTTTAAAAAATGCGTGATCGCCGATCATTTTGCGATCTACGCCGATCAGGTATTTGGTACCGCGACATCAGTGCCAAGCCTGTTTATCACCGAAGCTTGGTTTGGAGCACTATCCTATACATTGCAAATTTACTTCGATTTTTCGGCCTATTCTGATATGGCGGTGGGCATTTCGCTTTTGTTCGGCATACGCCTGCCGCAGAATTTTAATTCGCCGTATCAAGCGACCAGTATCATCGATTTCTGGCGGCGCTGGCATATCAGCCTATCCAATTTTCTGCGCGATTATTTATACATTCCCTTAGGCGGCAACCGTAAAGGTCCGGCACGGCGTTATATCAATTTGCTTCTGACAATGGTGTTGGGTGGGCTGTGGCATGGCGCCGGTTGGACGTTCTTATTATGGGGTGGATTACACGGCGTCTATTTGTGCGCTAATCATGCTTGGCAAAAATTGAGGATCACTCTGCCGCGCCTGATATCTTTTGCCATCACCTTTATGGCTGTTGTGTTTGCGTGGGTCGTATTCCGTGCAGAAAATCTGCAAACTGTAGCTGCGATGTTAAAGCCGATGGTCGCAGGCATGATCCCACAACTAAGCAATCTATTCCCGTATTTTAGTTACACCATGGTCGACATCGTTTGGCTGGCTAGTGGATTATTATCCGTGTGGTTGCTGCCGAATATTTATCAAATGTTTGGCGCCATTAAGCCGGCATTACCGCCCAAATCCCTTACAAAGCCTGCACTTCCCACTGTTTCACTCAAATGGGCTGTGTCGCCGGCGGCCGCAATTGTTTGCGCCTTGACCATGGCGATTGGCATCGCCGCGATGGGCGGCTATTCACCTTTCCTTTATTTTAGGTTCTAAAAGATGCAAGCACGCGTTTACATCATCGTGTTTTTCGGGACGCTCGCCCTAGCACTCGGAGCGATTGCAAGCGTGAATTGGTATGCTGATGCCAACGGCGTTTATCGCGGCAATGCGCGGCAGGAAGAAGCACGTGCCTATGTAAGCGCCCTGCTGCAAAGCCCCTATGGTCTTGTGGCACATAATGATGAGAGGTCGGTCAAGTTTGAACTGGCACGACAAACCGACGCTGATTGCTACACCACCGGATCGAGTCACGAAATGGAAATTGCAGCGAATACTTTCCCTGCTATTCGCGACCATTGTACCAAGCACATCAATTTGGGCTTAGCCGGCGGCACGTATGAGGACTTGGTCACATCCTTAAGCATTCTTCTGACCCATCGCCATTTGAAGCACGTATTTATCGGAATCGAGCCATGGATGTTCCGCTGGAATGCCGATGTACGGCTGAGCGAACAACGTGATGTTAACGCACAAGCCCGTAAAACATTGGGTTTGGTTGACACTGCAATTGCAAACGACCATTTTGATATGGCCGCCAATTTGCTGAATGGCAGTTATTTTTATGCGAACGTAAAGCGTATGCTGCATCCCACTCCAACCGAGACCACGCAAAATTTTAAAGAAATGCAAAAAGACGCGCGCAATTTATTGGATGACGAGCATGTTTTCCGCCCCGATGGAACCTACCATTATTCAGTAAATTTTATGAAGGCAACGCCAACCCCGATCGGCCAGGTCGGCAACGGCGAATATAAAATTGCGAAACCTTATTTGGATCCAACGCTGACAAAGGAATTTGAAAATCTCATTCAATCGGTTTTGGACCGCGGCATCGATATTACGTTTTTGATCATGCCGTATCATCCGAAAGTTTTGGAATGCGGCAGCAAAGACGTGTGCGATGCCTTCATGGCCGTGGAAACATACGCGCGCAAAGTGGCCGGCGAAAAAGGCATCAACGTGATCGGCGGATACGATCCTGCCCCGATGAAGTTGAAGCCTGATGATTTTTACGATGTCATGCATGTGAACGGCAGCCGCCTGCATAAGATCAGATAAAGAAAGGGCGGCTACACGTCGAGCCGCCCTTTTCTCCCTAATCTCAACGTTTGATCCCGTTGAATACCTTAATTTCAGAATAGCATATTTATGGCTAATTTGCATAAAATTTTATGAAAAATTTAAAATTAAGCAAATTCAGTTACTTAGATGCCCTTTTGATGCCCTCTAAGATCATTTTGCCGGCTTGTTCGGCATTGCCCCAGCCTAAGACTTTAGACCATTTGTTCTTTTCCAGGTCCTTATAATGGGCAAAAAAGTGACCGATTTGGTCACGCAGGATCTGCGGCAGATCAGTTAGGTCGGCCACGTTTTCGTGGTACGGGTAAAGTTTGGCGACCGGCACGGCAATGATCTTCTCATCCTGACCGGCATCATCCTCCATCAACAGCACCCCAACAGGGCGGGAGCGCATCACGGCACCCGGCATGACCGGCACTTGGCCCACCACCAGCACATCCACCGGATCCCCGTCGCCCGAGAGCGTATGCGGGATAAAGCCGTAATTACCGGGATATTGCATAGCGGTATGCAAGAACCGGTCGACGAACATGAAGCCCGTTTCCTTATCCATTTCATATTTTACCGGGTCGCCGCCCATCGGATTTTCGATGATGACGTTGACATCATGGGGTGGGTTTATCCCCACCGGGATCTTGCTTAGAGGCATTTAAAAAACTCCTATTTCCGGCTTCAAATATAGGGTTTTCGGGGCATTCTCAAGAAATTTCGACAAAAACCTTGACGGACTTAGTGTGTTAGCATATTAATACATTATCCCGGGCCGAGTGCCCGGGAACGATTTTAAAAAAGAAAGATTTATGATGACCAGCATTGCCGAGATCCGCGCCCAATTTTCCGCCAAGACCAAGCGGGCTCCGCGCAATCATTTATCCGAACTGTGGATTGGTGTACCCAAAGGTGGACGTACCGGTGTCGACCAGGAATTCTTTTCCATGGCTGGATTTGCTATCGCAGACCAAGTCAAACGCGTCGATGATTATCGATTAACCGACGGCCCTGATTTTGCGCAAATAGGCATTCGTCTGAATGAAATGAAACCGCAACAAGCGCTCGCTTTGGTTGGCGTCGGGAAATTGGATGCGGCCATCGTCGGCCGCGATGTTTTGAAAGAGTATAATTTGGATGTCGGCAAACGCGGCAAAAAAGGCATCGCTCAATCCGTAGAATTGGTCGATCTGGATTTAGCGCCGTGTGCGCTCATGATTGCGGTCGATGAAAACGATCCTGCAAAAACAGCTTCAGACATGGAAGGCCGCGTGATTGCGACCAAATATCCAAACCTGCTGCAAAAATGGGCAAAAGCAAATCGCGTCCAGCTTGGCGACATTGTCAGCATGATCACAGATGACGATGCGATTTTGGGCGGCATTGAAGCCTACAGCCAATTCGATCCACGCATAAATGCCATTTGCGACATGGTTCAATCGGGCGAAAGCCTTGTGCGCTATGAATTAAAGCCGCTCGGGATTCGTGAAGATGATTGGGGAAATGTGATGGCGGATGTATTGGGCGATGTGCCTGAAAAAGCGCGCCGCCGTTTCGATACATTGCCATCGGATGCCATCGCGAGCGCTGGCCAGGTGCTTGCGTCCTCTGCCGTTCTTGTACGCACCGCGCGGAAGCTTAACCCAGAAAAAGAAGCCACCCTTGCCAAACTGACCGAACGCTTTTACCAAGCATCACTGTCGCTAGGCCGCACCCCGGTGATCAAACAAAAACGTGTAGGTGAACAATCAGCGCGGTCTAAAAAACCGGAAATCGTGCGAATCCCTGTTGAAAATTACGGGCCGCATAGCGTGTGGGCACAGCCTTAAGGGATCAGATGCTGACGCAGCGCGTATTTAAACGTTGCGGTAATTTGTGCCGGTAATTCAGGATTCAGCACGCAAGCGCCGTAGGCCAATACGCCAATAAGCAAAGGCGCCATGGTTACACCTAAAATAATGGCCGGTACCCAAGACGGATTTTCCGGCACGGTTGCAGCCGCCTCTTCAAAAATCTCGTCGGATAAAGATTTGGGTGGTGTCTTTGGATTAATTTTCGTCGGCATGAAATTCCTTAAAGAAAAAAGCGCGGGTCATCGTCGATGCGCCCCTGTTCGTCGCGCAGACGTTTTTCCTGCGGTGCTTGCGCCAAGATGATGTGCACAATGGGATTAGGATCGCCGTAGACTGCGCCTACAATACTGAACGCCATCGCAATGTTCGCTAAACTCAAAACACGTTTATGACGTTGATGCCGGCACCAGCGTGCATCGATATCCGGCACGCCAAAACGCTTCATGCGCTGCGCGAGAATAAAATCTTCCTGCAAAGTCGTTGGCATCTATCCCCTACCCTAAGGCAGAAGACATAACGCCATTTGACAGAAAAATAAAGCGCTGCTTTTAGCGGATTTTTGGGCCGCCGCGGCCGGCGGCACTGCCTGCGGCCAAGATGGCAATCAATCCAACACCAACAGCAATCACCGGACGCGCGGCCTGCCAGAATTTTTGGCCGGGAGTCATATCGTCATTATTCGCGGCAGATTGAAACGTGCTTTGTGTGGATTTTTTGTCCCCGGAATCGGGGTTTTGATCAGATGCGGACATGCCAAACCTCCATTGATAATGGTCCTTTTCAGCAGCTCCGTAGATTTAACCTAGCGCGACTCTCATACGGTTTGCAAGAAATCCGCATACAAATAGTCAATTTGGAACAATCTTGCGGCGCACCGATTGGTTGTATATGCCAACCATGAAACACCAATTAATACACTGGCTGCGCGAAGCCTATGCGATGGAACGCCAATCCATCGAGGTCCTGGAACGCCAGCAGGATCTTGCACGCGGGGATGTCATTTTGATGAAGCGCCTGGGATTCCATTTGATTGAAACCCGCGACCAGGCCGAAAAATTACGCCTATGTCTCGAAAATCTTGGCAGTCATGCCGAGGGCATTCGCATGGGTTTAAGCCGCCTCGTTGGCAATATGCATGCGATCAGTGCCGCTGTTGGGGCAGACGACAAAGTGAAAAGCATCATCATCAACGCCATATTCGAAAAATTCGAAATCGGGTGCTATGAGGCATTGATTGTTGCCGCCGAAGAGGCGGATGAACCGGAAGTCGCGGAACTGTGCCGTGATCTTCAAGCGCAAGAGCGCACGATGGAACGTTGGTTAGACGATCATTTGCAGTCCGTTGCGCATGAATTTTTACGCATGCGCAATATCGCAGCCTTGACGCGCCATGCGCAGCATGCGGCACAACAAGGTCGCGCTTAAAGGAACAAAAACGGGGCCTGTCCAGTTTGTGCTTTATAACCACAAACATGGGGTGTCATCATGTCGATTACGACCATTCTGCTTATTGTTCTCATTCTGCTGTTGATCGGCGCTTTGCCGAACTGGCCGCACAGTAAAAACTGGGG
>DATCRN010000079.1:0-3569 GCA_036568945.1 Alphaproteobacteria bacterium
CCGCCGCCATCACGCGTGCAGCCACGGATAATCGCGTTACGGCTTTGGCCGTACAAATGGGCACTGGCGATTATGACTGGGCCGATGTTCAAGAATTGCAAAGCGCCATCCAAGTCTTCAAAGATTCAGGCAAGCCGACCTACGTCTACGCGGATTCTTACGGCGATCTGTATCCCGGCATGGCGGAATATTATTTGGCGACCGCCTTTGATGAAATTTGGATGCAACCGATCGGCACCGTTGCCATCACCGGATTTCAAGTCGAAGTGCCATACTTTAAAAAAACGCTCGAACGTCTTGGCATTAATCCACAAATTGAAAAACGCGGCGATTATAAAACAGCGCCCGAGCCCGCGATGTTGGAACATATGAGCGAGCCGCAGCGGGAAACGTTGCATGGTATTTTGGCATCCATGATGACGGACTTTTTTGATGCTGTGTCTAAAGCGCGCGGCCTTCCGACAGATCGTGTCGGCCAATTGATCGATGGCGCGCCTTACACGGCAGATGAAGCGAAAGAAAGAATGTTAATAGATGTCGTGGGTTATCAGGACGAGCTCATCCAAAAACTAATTCCAAATGCAGACAAAAGAGATCAAGACCTCGTCAATCTTATTGATTATTACGATGCGACATCCAGCGATCTCATGAAAACCGTGCGGCAAAAAGATATGCCGCGTTTGGGTGAGTCAAAATTGGATAAGGCAAGCAAGGGCAAGAATGCCGTCGCGCTTGTTTATGTCACCGGGATGATTGTACCGGGCACAGCAGGCGACCAAGGCGCTTTCGATTCGCAGAGTGCCCTTGCTGATGACATTGCCTGGGGCATTTATGATGCGGCGGAAGATGATGACGTCAGCGCCATTGTGATCCGTGTCGATTCTCCTGGCGGATCGCCGCAGGCCTCCGAAACCATTCGCCGCGCAATCGAAGTCGCAAAAGATCACGGCAAATATGTTGTCGTGTCCATGGGGTCTGAGGCCGCCTCGGGCGGATATTGGATCGTGGTGGATGCCGATCGCATTTATGCGCAGCCCGGTACACTGACGGGATCGATCGGTGTTTTTGGCGGCAAACCGGATTTATCTGAGATGTGGAGCAAGTTGGATGTGAATTGGGACAGCGTAAAGCTTGGCGCCAATGCTGGCATGTGGTCACCCAACCATGCCTATGACGAAGAAGGTTGGGCGGCAACCGGCCGCATCATGGATGATATTTATGCAAGCTTCATCGCGCGTGTCGCCAAGGGGCGCAATTTTTCTGACGATGTGGTGGAAGGGATGGCCGGCGGCCGTGTCTGGACCGGACGTCAAGCGAAGGAACGCGGGCTTATCGACGAATTGGGCGGATTGGATACGGCCTTGATCGATGTTGCGAACCACATGGGCGTAACGCGCGATGAGCTCGACATTTTTGTCCTGCCTGATCAGCCCAATCCTTTGCAGGAAGTGTTTGGTTGGCTGAATGGGTCGGCAAAAATATTTAGTAATTTCAATTGGTTAATCGGCGCGTTCGTACGGGAAAGCCACCCATCTTGGACCCTTACCTACCAGCAGAATCCTTTGCGCTGAAAGCCCCATTTCGTGCTATACTGATAAAAGATCAATAGGAGCGACAGGATGTCGATTTCAGGAACAGGTCCGGTGAATTCCGGGTCACCTTTTACCAAAACCCCGCGCAGTCTCTTAAAAGCGACTGGCGTTGCAGGGGCGCTTCAAGAAAAAATCACCAAAGCTCTATCGGAACAGCAAAGCCAATTTGATCAAATGCAGGCGGCTGAACTTAAAAAACGCGTCGCATTTTATGCGCGCTTTGAAGGTCGTATCGGTGAAGGCGCCATAAGCGATGTCGCCCTGCAAGCCAAAGCAATCGTGTCACGCATGACAAGCAGCTGGGTGGTGTAATCATGGCCGTCGCTTTCACACCCAACGCTTCCTTAGGCAGTTTTTTCACACGCTCGTCATCGACGTCTAACGTCAACTCGTTCTTAGGCTATGCCGAAAAAAGCCCGGTGCAGCAATTGGTCGAAGCGCAAAAGGCGGCCAAAGAAAAATTGGGCGGCTTTATGGAATCGGAAGATTTCTTGCGCATGAAAGCATTTGAAATCAGCAACCGCATTAAATTGATGAACCGCATGGGGCAAACAGATGCAGTTGCAGCGCTGGAGGCCGAAGGCCAAGAGGTTGTAAAAAAATATTTGGCTTTGCAACAAAAAGCCGCAGCGGATGCCGCGGCCAAAGAATTGGAAGACCAGGTCAACGAAAAGTTCGGCCTCGGCACCAACGTTGACACTAAGGCTTAAGCGGCTAATCCCTTTTTCATCACCAATTTACGAAGCGGGCCGGGCAGGGACAGTGCGCGTAAGGTCAAACGCCGCAAAGCGCGCAGCGGTTCGGATTCATTGGCAACCATCTGATTGGTAAAATCGATGGCTGCCGTCCGACTGATAATATCGCCGCTCCGTTTGCGTGCGTACTCTGCCAACACCGTATCCGATCCAATATCCAATCCCGCGTCATGAGCTGCAATCAATGTATCAGCCAAATCCCGTACATCGCGCAAGGATAGGTTCAACCCTTGTGCACCGATAGGCGATAACACATGGGCTGCTTCTGCTGTTAAGGCCGTACGGGGTGCAATCAAAGATTTAGACCGTATATATTCCAACGGCCAGCTAACAGGGTTGGTCTCAAGCGTGATCGTGCCGAGCTTACCCCGCGTGCGTTCCTGCAGCGCATGAATAAATCCCCCGCGCGGCAATTTTAGAAAGGCTTTGGCATCATCGTCTTTTTCAACCCAAACGATTGCCGATGTTTTATTTTGCATCGGCACCAATGTGAATGGGCCGCCAGGACGATGAAATTCGGTAGACGTATGACGATGATCGCGCGTGTGACTGATCACACAGGTAATCGCGGTTTGTCCGTATGGTTTTTTCTCGGCTTCAATCCCCGCTGATTTGCGCACGCCGGACTCGCGGCCATCGGCACCGATCAACACCGCGTAATCTGTTTTAATTTTTTCAAAACCTGTGTTGGGCAGGAATGTGACATTTTTATTCTTTTTAATCTGCGCATGTAAGGCTGCGCGTAAGGCGGGCAGGGGCACATTCCATCCAAACGCTTCGCGTTTCATTTCAGCAGCATCAAAAACTTGTTCAATCATATTGTCTTCGCCGGATGGAAAACGGGAATCGTCGACAACCGCCATACGTTTTAAAGGCGAGCCAAATGTTTTGATGTCCTCAGCGATCCCGGCACCTGATAAGATATCAATAGATCCACCCATCAAGGCGACGGTGCGACCATCAGGTTTGTTGGGATCATAGGGTGGAATCATAGGACCTGAATCGGCCAAAGTGACGCGCAAGCCTGCATTCCCTAGCAATATCGCAAGGGCCAGGCCCGGTACGCCCGCACCGATAATCAAGGCATCGTTTTTAACCATAGCCAAACTATATGAAGGTCTTTAAAACTTAAGACAAGGGAGAAACGATGTCGGCATCCGTCGAAATCTATACCACCGATTACTGCCCCTATTGTACCCGCGCCAAGGAACTTTTGACGCGT
>DATCRN010000080.1:0-3455 GCA_036568945.1 Alphaproteobacteria bacterium
TCATTGTACCCGCGGCCTGCATTGATACCGAGAACATAGCGATCACCTTTAAGCCGTGCGAACAACCCCAAATCCAATGATTGCTGGTCAACCACTTGGAAGATTGGATGATACAAATCCTTATTGTTCATATACCCGCCAACCTCGAGCGTGCGTCCTTGCCCCAGATCAAACGCGGTCCGGTTGGCAATGCGCAGGGAATTAATATCCCGCGCATACTGATCAATGATATTGGCAAGCGCGGCTCTAGTCGGTTGATGTTCTGCCGCATTCTTCGAAATCGTACCGGGAATATTTTGATTCAATCGATTATACGATATATAAAATCGCGTCTCGGCACGGTCATTTAATTGAAGGCCGGCATTGCCATTGAAGCGCATATTATTGCCTTCGCTGTTCTCGCGGTATCCTTCACTTAATGATTTAGTGTAAGAGGCATAGACGTCTCCTTGCCCAAACACTTGGCCGGATTCTGCATGGAGCCGTTTGGTATGAAAGCTGCCGCCTTCCAATCTAAGAAGTGCGTTATAATCCATATCCTGTGCGGTTTGCGTGACGGCATTGATCGCTCCGCCCAACGTGGCCGCGCCATACCGCAAACCGTTGCCGCCGCGATAGACTTCGATATGACGCAATGTCAGTGGATCAAGCTCCTGAAAATCGGTGCTGCCATCTGCAAAGTTGAACGGCACGCCGTCTTGCAAAATTGTTATACCGCGCAGGTGGAACCCGCGTGATAGACCTGACCCGCGAATAGATAGGCGCGATTCCTCCCCCCAGCGCGGTTGTGCAAAAACACCCGGTGTTGTTTGCAGCATATCCTTCATGGACAGCGCGTAACTGTTTTTATATGTGTCGGCCGGCACCGCGTCGGCGCCGCCGGGAATCGCACGCAATGATTGATCGACTTGAACAAAGCTAGGCGCTGTCAGCGTGCCTTGCCGACCAATCGGAACATGAACAAAGAGAAGGTCTGCGAATGCAGGGGATGATACACAAAGCGCCAAGCCAAAAAGGCCAGCGCGAAAAAGCGGGGACATGAGAAAACTCCTTTAAGTTTTGATGATTTTCAAAAAACTTAAAGGGTGATGGGTGGTGCGCGAGATGCGTAAGCGGTGGCCGCAATGCGCGACAAAATCAAATCATGGCGTGCGGTATAAACAGGGGCGGTATATAGAGGTGCTGCGACAAGAATGGGCTGCACGGCAGGCGCAGCGTTCACATTCAAGCCGAAGGCGCAAAGATTTTGATTGTCATGATGGATGGGCTGCCCGTCATCTCCCAGCAGCGCAATCTTCTCATCAAGGCCGGAGCAGAGTTTGACGCTGATGCCGTCATGCGAAAAATCAGGCATAAAGCCGACGGGCAAGAAGCTTAATGCGATAAAAACGCATAGCAGCAGGTTGGCCACCAGCGGGCGCAAAAAACCAGATGCGGCAAAAATTCCTTGCATGTCCGCATGCATAGCCAAACAACACAAGGGCAGCAAGGGGCTAAATCATTTGGTGCGGGCCTTTTCCCGCACTATAGTCATTGCTATGGAATTGGCAGGTTATGGCGGGTTGTTTTTGGCGGCATTTTTGGCCGCCACTATTTTGCCGTCGTCATCGGAAATTGTTTTGGTTGGCCTACTGGCCATTGGTGACTATTCGCCATGGCTGCTGGTTGCGGTTGCCAGCATTGGCAACCTGCTTGGCGCTATCATGAATTATTATATCGGCCGCGGCATCGAACGTTTCCGCGATAAAAAATGGTTTCCGGGTAATGAAACATCTCTTGCCCGCGCGCAAAGTTGGTTTAATCACTACGGCAAATGGTCATTGCTGCTTAGCTGGGTACCCATGATCGGTGATGCGCTCACGCTTGTCGCGGGTCTGATGCGCGTGCCGTTACCACTTTTTATGCTGCTGGTCGGGTCTGCCAAAACGATGCGCTATATCGTCGTTACGATCATTACGCTCTATTTCACAACTTAAGTTTTAAAGAAATGGCAGCACATAATGGATACAATGCGAACCTGCCGTGAAACTAGAAGGCAGATTATTCAAATGGTTAGGCAACGGCAAGCAGCTTAAGTCATCAGCCGTTCAATAATCCCTAACTCAGCGACTACCAATTCGCAAACGTGTTTAAAATGCTCTGAATAGCTTTCATGCTTGGCAATTACATCCCGCGCAATTTGATTTGCTTCTTTATTACCCGCGTGGCCTTTGATTTGGCGAATACGCTGTACAGTGCGTAGGCCTGTTAATGGTGTAACACCATTCTTATGACTACGGCCGCATACCTTTTCTAACAAGGCAATGCTTTGCTCCTTTTCATAGGATACTCCGAGATCATCCAGCTTTTTACGAATAGCCGATACATCAAATCCCTCCACTATTAACTGAGACAATCCCATGAAGGATTCGCTCCATTCATCACGACTGCTTGTTAAGGGGACACTAATCGCATCTAACAAAGTTTCATTTCTCAACTTCCACCAAGCCTTTTTCTCTGTATTCCAACGTCTCGAGATACTCAGTATTTCTTGCAATGGATGTGTAAAATTGACGAAATCTCCTTTGAAATCGTTAATATACGCTCTTTTTGAGATACCTGTCTTTGGCTCCTCGTTGTAACTAGCCCAATGTTGCTGTTCGCCATAAGGAAGATCGCGAAGATCACAAATGTAAGCGTGGACTTGCCCAGCATCGTTTACATCAAAACCGCGAAGACCCCAAGCTGCACGACATTGTATATCTCGTTCGCCCACCGTGTATTTTTCCCGATCTGTTTTGTATTTAGACAAAACTTCTGGCCTAAAGAATGCCGGTGAAAGCTCATGGGGTAAAGTATTTCCCGCTGCCTCGAAATAATTAGTAGTCGCTTTAGGATCTGTAGATATTTTTGTTACTTTTCCATTGCGCCAATCTCGAGCTATAAATTCTACATATTGTTTTTCTCTACGCCTACCGCTCCAACCATTCTGAATATCGTTGGATACCTTTGAGGCCTTACGCTTTGGTCGCACTATTTGAACACCGCGTGTATAAGCAGCATTACCGGAAATCTTTTGACGATAAAAAAAATCATCTGAGATTCTATGAAAATTTTCAGGACCGTTTCCCCAGCTGCTAAAAGATTCACGGCGCAATAACGTAAAATCAAACATGCGGACCAGAGATGAATTAGATATGGCTAGATAATCTTCCAATTTCTCCCAGGAGAAAGATACAAGCGTGGCTTCAGCTTCATCGCTATACCGGGACGTTACTGAAACAATATGTGCTAAATCCCCGTTGTCATCAAATTGACAATACGATCTGTATTCCGGGCGCCAGTGAATACCTGATAAATGAGTGTATTCTTGACTTATTTCAAAATAGTTTCGATTGTCGTCAGCCCATCCCTCGAAGGTGCGACCAAAAACTAAGTGGGTTCCCGCATCAAGAGTCTTAGCGCCTGCATGGCTA
>DATCRN010000081.1:0-17777 GCA_036568945.1 Alphaproteobacteria bacterium
TCATTGCGCAGGAGCGGCCCCTGATCCGTTGTCGGCATAACGGTGACCGTCATATCCGTCGATGGCGAAATCGCCCAATAATATGGCTGGCTATAGAAACCGCCGAGTTCGCTGTTCCACCCCATAGTGGGCGTAAGGAAGCCGGATTTTTGCTCGACCGTTCCATCGGGATGAGAGAAATAAGGCGTATATAAAACCGGCACACCACCCAAATCGAGCCATGCGTTTTTATAAACCACGCGCTGTTCTTCTTTGCGCCAATCAACGCTGTCCGCATGCAATTGCCATGGCGGCCTTTTGTCGGGATCTTTTTCGCACGCCTTACACGCTGTATATCGTGCGTCCTGCAAAGCCATACTCGTATCGCCTTGTTTCGTGCCGGTTGCGGCCCAAATACGCGATCCGTCCGCCATGGTTGTAAACAAACGGTTTACCAAGCCATTGCGCATTTTATCGGATAATTCGACGGATTCGGCGTAACTGACATCGCCCGTCGGTTCTTTGATCACGACATTGCCTTCAGCCGTCGCAATATCGTCTTTCAAATTATAAACAACACGATCGGCGATCAGTGTGCGACCTTCCTGCACCAATTCGACATGCCCGGTCAGGTTGACGATTTTGGAGTCCTGATTGTAATCGACCGCATCGGCAGCGTAATCGACGGGTGTACGGCCTGCCGCTTCCGCTTCACGCGCAGCTTCGTTTGGCTCGATTGGCGTAAAGCTCGGTTTTTGTGGTGGCGCGCCTGGCATGATGGCTGGCGGTTCGTGTTCTTTGCTGTCTTCGGTGTAAAGCGGCGCAGGTTCGATGTTTTGCGCTTGGGCGATTTGGAAGAAGAAATTATCTTCACTGACCGCATCGTCAGCAGCATAACCAGGCGCCGCTGCGATAAACGAAGCGGAGACCATCAAGACACCAATAAGGACACGCGGGCGCTGAATCAAAGGCATACGGATCAAAGACATGTAGAATCAATCAGATAGTGATTCTTAAGTGTCTCAAGGCGAGTCGGGCTCGTCAACCCCGGAAGTGCTTAAAAAATGTGAGCAAAATCAACGCTTTCCACCCATAAAGGCAGGTAGATGATCGCCAAAACCAGGACCGTGGTCTTGGTCATCGTCAGATGGCTGAGCACGCGTCGGACGCGCTTGGGGCTTGGATTGCGTTTTTTCAGGGCGCGGGCGCTCCTCATGTTTGGATTCTTTAGGCGCCTCGTCTTGTCCCGGCAGGCTTGCACGTGGGATTTGTTTGCCAGTCAACTTCTCGATGGCGGCAACCAATTTCGCATCATCGGATGTCGCGAAGGTGTAGGATACACCCGTCTTCCCTGCCCGGCCTGTGCGGCCAATACGGTGCACGTAATCTTCTGCATTGAACGGCACATCGTAATTGAACACATGCGACACACCGGAAATATCAAGACCGCGTGCGGCCACATCACTGCAAATCATGATTGCGATATCGCCATCCTTAAATGACTGCAATGTTTCCGTGCGCTTTGATTGCACCATATCGCCGTGTAGTGGCGCTGCCGATACGCCTTCTTTTTTCAAAAAACGCGCAACGGTATCAACATCGCGCTTGCGATTACAGAATACGAAGGCATTGACCACTGCTGTACTTGGATCGTTGATGAGTTTTAGAAGAGCCCGGTCTTTGGATTTATGATCGCGAACGGAAATTAGATTTTGTGAAACGGTTTCAGCCGGGCTTGCCTGCGGCGCCACAGAAACTGTGCGGGCATTAGACATGAATTTTTCCGCCAGCTTCTGGATCGGCGCCGGCATGGTGGCCGAAAATAACAAGGTTTGGCGGATCGGCGGCACCAATTTCAAAATGCGCTCAATATCGGGAATGAATCCCATATCCAGCATGCGGTCTGCTTCATCGACGACCAAAACTTTAATGTCATTCAGCAAAATATTTCCGCGCTCGAAAAGATCGAGCAAACGTCCCGGCGTTGCAATGAGCACATCAACACCACGTGCAAGCAACGAAGTTTGTTGCTCCATACCCACGCCGCCAACGATGAGGCATTTCGATAGCTGAGAATATTTGCCGTACTTATCAAAGTTCTCGGCGATCTGCGCCGCAAGTTCGCGTGTCGGCGTTAAAACCAGCGCGCGCGGCATGCGTGCTTTTGCAACACCACCGCCTAAAATTTCGATCATTGGTAATGTGAAGCTGGCCGTCTTACCGGTACCCGTACGCGCAATACCAATCACATCCCGCGCCTGCAGGATCCAAGGAATGGCTTTTTCC
Source organism: Alphaproteobacteria bacterium (assembly GCA_036568945.1). Classification (GTDB taxonomy): domain Bacteria; phylum Pseudomonadota; class Alphaproteobacteria; order Micavibrionales; family UBA1664; genus UBA6145. The sequence continues at coordinate 2,266 of DATCRN010000081.1, forward strand.
TGAATTTCAGTGGGGGTGGTATATCCGGCTTCATGGACAGCGCGAAGCAGCGTGTCGGATAGGCCTAAATCGTCAAAAGTGGCAGTCATTGCCGCGGATCATAGCGATTTTGCGGGCAAGAGCAAGTTTTTAGGGGTTATTTCTCGACCCAAAAATTATTGAGCTTGGCCATAGGGCCAGCCAGAACGGACCCAGCGGGACCTTTAAACACGGCATCTTCCTCGTAAGGCACCAAATGTTCCGTGTCTTCAGCCTCATCCGTTCCTGCCGCAACATACGATAGCGGGTCGGTATGGCAGGTGCGGTCTAATGGTTTTTCGCGAGCATCGTGTTGCATAGCATCACTCCAAATAGGTGGCGGGCGCTTACAATTCAAGCACCCGCCATCATCAATCATAAATCAAAAAGAACTATTCACGATCTTGTGAAGAGTTCTTTTGGTTTTGCGATTGGCCTGGTTGGTTCGGCTGGTTAGAGCCTTGTTGACCAGGACGCTGCCCTGATTGTTGGTCAGGACGTTGTGACGGATTATTGTTCGCCATAATGGTTCTCCTTTTAAGTAATGAAAATGCAAGGATTTTGGTGATCCTCGCTTCATGGACTCAACGTCTTAATCTATGGAAGGTTCCTTCAATTTAATTTTATGAAGGAACTCCAAGGCTTTCCACCCGTTTGACAGATGTTAAAACCCCACTGGAGGAGGACATAATGAAAGTCAAAAATTTAACTGATTTATTCATTGCTGAGCTTCGCGACATGTACAACGGCGAAGTGCAACTCATCAAAGCGCTACCGAAAATGGCAACAGCAGCCAAAGACCCGAAACTTAAAAAAGCTTTTGAAGACCATTTGATGGAAACGGAGCATCACGTTTCGCGCATTGAAGAAGTCTTCGACATTTTAGGTCTCGAGAAGAAATCAGAAACCTGTGAAGCCATGCAAGGCCTTGTGAAAGAAGGCGAGGAAATCATCAAGGATGCAGGTGATGATCGCGCCATTAATGCAGCCCTGATTGCCGCAGCGCAAAAGGTTGAGCATTACGAAATCGCAAGCTATGGCACGTTGATCGCCCTCGCACGCGAGCTCGGCTACGATAATGCGGTGATTATTCTCAAACAAACTCTTGAGGAAGAAAAAGGCGCGGATGAAAAACTAACCGACCTCGCTATGGGCGGAATCAATGAAGCTGCCATGAAGAAGGCCGCTTAACATCGGCATAAAAAATCCTATATGATTGACCGGCCCTACCTTATGGGCCGGTTTTTCATTTGAGGTGGTCATGAAGCAATATCTACCCGTTCTAGTTCTATTATTTGTCTCAGCGCTTGTTGGGGCCGTCATGGCTCTTACGACTGCAGGCGATATGATGGTCTTTATGCATGCCTTCATGGGCATTGCTCTGGTGATCTTTGCGACGCTCAAATTATTCAATCCAACAAAATTTGCCGAAGGTTTCGCCAAATACGACATTATCGCGTCCAAATCGCACGGTTATGGCGTTGTTTATCCATTCTTGGAATTGGGTTTAGGGCTAGCTTGGCTTGCGCATTGGAATCCGCACTGGACATACACGCTGACGATTGCCTTATTTGCGATCGGTCTAGTGGGCGTGCAAAGCGCGCTGCGCCGCGGGTTAAACGTCAATTGCGCCTGTATGGGAACGGCATTAAACGTTCCCCTTTCTACCGTCACGCTCGCTGAAGACATTTTCATGATCGGTATGAGCGCCTATATGCTAACGACGCTTTAAAACGCAAATACCTTTTGTGGCGTTTCTTGCGGCAATAGTAGTTCTCGCTGCGAAATCATTTGCCCGTTATGCAGAATATGATTGATCTCCATATCGTCTAAATTCGCGCAAATGGAATGGAATCGATGACATTGCAGCGGATCCTTTTCCGCGCACATAATCGCAATATCCTTCGTTGCTGCATCGCTGCGTAAAATTTCTAAACCCGATCTAAACATGGGCGTGCGTGCTTGAAGCGCATACGACAATTTTCCATTCTGATAGCAACACGGATCTTCTGGATGTCCGCCAAGTGCGTGCCCCATATACACATATCCTATGCCCGCATGGCGAAGTGCCGTTTGCAATCGATCACGCCCGAATTGCGGATTGAATCGGCTATAAGGTTTTGACCGCACGTCGTACACATCTTCGATTCCATACAGCGCCAAAAGGCCGATAAAACGATCAATAGGTTGATTGGAATGGCCGATCGTCCACAACATGTCGATACCCTAATTTTTGTGTGAAATGTTTGATTTTATTGATAATTAAAAAGAACAAATCAAGAACATATATTTATACCTCTCAAAATTAAATTGCAAGGCACATCTCCATGAAACGAAAGGCGCTCGCCCTATGTTAAAATGATAAGCAAAAGTATTTTCAAAAGGCGCGCCATGACCGCAAGCATTTCGGACATTTTAAAAAATTCAAAAACGATTGCGATTGTCGGCGCATCGAGTAATCCCGAGCGCCCCAGCCACAGCATCATGGGCGTATTGATGCGCGCAGGTTATAAATGTTTTCCCATCAATCCAAATGAGGAAGAAGTTTTAGGTGAACCTGCCTATGCATCACTCGATGCCATTCCCACTGATGTGCCTATCGATATTGTGAACGTGTTCCGCCGCCCGGGGCAAACACCTGACGTGGCAAAAGCCGCTGCCGCTCGCGGGGCCAAAACTTTATGGCTGCAACAAGGTATTGCGAATGACGAGGCCCGCAGCATTGCGGAGGCCGCAGGCCTCAATTACGTCGAGGATTCCTGTATCGCAGTCGAACTACGCAAACTTGGTTAGTTTCTCTATAGGCGCCTCATAAACCCTGTCCTGCCCTAGTAAAAATAGGCGTGTTTCTGCCTTTAGAAACGATGCCATGGCGGGATCAATAATATCCAACCCCCCTGTATAAGCGCCAAATGACGGCATTAATATTTGTTGTTCGTTCACGACAAAACAGGGGGCGCGGACTTTAGTGCCTTTGTGCCTTATCGTTGCCGCAGGATGATAATGCCCGCTGATTTCAAACACATCGCGATTGCTCGCAATATGTCTGAACCATAAACCATCCTGCGCATGCGTGGGCGCAAATCGCCGCCCTTCTATGCCGATATCATGATTACCCTCAATCCAAGTCACATTCTCATGTCCGAGCAAACGCTCGAACCAAGCGCGATTATCATCACTCATACGGCTATAGGCCTGCATGTCGTGAAACACATCACCCAGCAAAAGAATCATCTTCGGTTTATAATGCCCGATTACAACTTCCAGACGGCTCAACGTTTCTGCTGTATCATAAGGCGGTAAAAACATGCGTTTCTTTAGGAAATGCGAGCCTTTTTCGAAGTGCAGATCAGATATCACAAGTGTGTGTTGATTGTGCCAATAAAGCGCCCCGCTTTGATGCAGTTCAATTTGGTGGCCTCCGAAATCAATCGATGTCGGTGACATTGGCCGCCTCCAGAATATCCTGCTCCAAATCTGCGAGCGTAAATTCATTGGATACTTTTTTAGACAGGCTTTCGCGCGTAATTTGCAGCAGCATCGGCACTGCCATGGGGGAGATTTGATCCAATATCTCAACCTTCAAATGGTCTTGCATCGATAAAAGCAAGTCAGACAAGCGATCGGAATCCACCAAGCCTGCGCGTGCATCCTGCTCCGCCGCGCGCAGCAGAATATGCTCCGGTTCATATTTCTGCAGAACATTGAAAATGAGGTCAGACGACACAACCATTTGCTTACCTGTCTTGGTTTGCCCTGGATGACGCCGCTCTACCAAGCCTGCAATAACAGCCGCATCACGGAATAGGCGTTTGAGCAGCGGCGTATCCTGCAGCCATTCCTGAAACTCCCCGAACAAAATATCCGGCGAAAACAGGCTTTTGATGTCCTCTTCGTTGAGTGGTTTCAAAGACCAGAGCCCCAAAGCGTAATCCGTCATGGTAAATCCGATGGGTCGGCAATTCAAACGATTCATCCGCCGCATGACGAGGAACCCTAAAGTTTGATTAGCGTTGCGCCCGGCAAACGTATACGCCACCAGATAATGCCGTTTATGAAACGGGAATGTTTCGATCAGCAGTGTTTTTTCATCCGGCAGACGGGATCGTTCTTTATGCAGACCAAGCCATTCCTGGATTTGATCGGGCATGGCCACCCATTCTGATGTATGGCCGATTAAATACCGCACCGCATAGGATAAATGCGTCGACATCGACAATTTACCACCCATATAGCTGGGAATTTTTGCTTCTTTCGACTTCGACCGTGACACGCGCACGATATTGTCGTACACGCCTTCATACGTCAGCACCTCGCCGCCGAACATAAACGTATCACCGATGGTCAAGTTCTGAATGAATTGCTCTTCGATAGTGCCAAGCGTGCGATTTTTAAGCTTCACTTTCATCATCGGCGCTTCAACGATGGTGCCGATATTCATGCGGTATCGTCGTACGTCTTTTGGATCACGTAGTGCATAGGTATCAGGACCGACCAGGACCAAGCGCGCAAAATTCTCATAAGCCTTTAAGGCATACCCACCATCCTTCACGAACGAAATCACATCCGCAAAATCCTTCTGGCTTAAATTACGGTATGGCCATACAGATGTAACTTCCTTATAGAATTCGCGCGCCACAAACGGTCCGGAGCAGGCCCTGCCAAATATATGCTGAGCGAGCACATCCAAGCCTCCGTCCCGTGGTAAAGTCCCGGAATCCAAGGCGCCGCGGGCAATTTCGCGCTTGGCCGCAATGCATTCCAAATATTCGAAACGATTGGTCGGTACCAACGCTGCACGGCTTGGTTCGTTTAGACGGTGATTAGACCGTCCCACGCGTTGCAACAATCGGCTCACGCCTTTGGGTGCACCGATTTGAACAACCAAATCAACCTCTGCCCAGTCCAACCCTAAATCGAGCGATGATGTCGCTACAACGCAATCAAGAGCGCCTGCTGCCATCCTATTTTCAACCTCGCGCCGGAGTTCCCGTTGCAGCGATCCATGATGGATGGCGATGCGCAGATTATCGTCGTTGATCTTCCACAAATTCTGGAACACAAATTCGGCTTGCGCGCGAGTATTCACAAATACAACCGACATTCTTGCTGTCTTGATCTTCTCATAAACCGCGCGCGCGGCATGAGCTGCCATATGCCCTGCCCAAGGGATGGATGCGTCCGTCTCCAAAATCTCAATATCCGGTTTTGGTCCGGGCCCAGCATCTACCATGTGCCCACCCTGCCTGCAAAGCCAAGCTTTTGCGCCATTTCTGTCGTCCAAAGTGGCCGAAAGCCCGATCCGCACAGCCTTAGGAACTAAGGTGGCAAGCCGGGCCAAACCAAGGCTTAATAAGTCACCGCGCTTGGTGTGCATCAGCGCGTGCATCTCATCGATGATCACGTATTTTAAGTTGGCAAAATATTTGGGCGCTTCTTCATACGACAACAGGAGCGCCAAAGATTCCGGCGTGGTCATCAGCATATCGGGTGGTCGATTTTTTTGTCGTTGACGTTTGGACTGCGGCGTGTCTCCGGTGCGCGTTTCAAAACTAATCGGCAAGCGCATTTCTTCAATCGGCTTGCCGATATTGCGATGCACGTCGACCGCCAAAGCTTTTAAGGGGGAGATATATAACGTATGAAGCTTCCCGCTTGATCCATGGGTCATAAGATCGACCATGCTAGGTAGAAAACCGGATAGAGTTTTACCCGCCCCTGTGGGCGCAAAAACAATCACATCATGACCATCTTGCGTGGCTTTGAGGGCCTCCAACTGATGCGGAAACCAATGCCAACCACGTGATTTTATCCAGGAATCAAGCGGCGACCCCACCAAGCCTTGTGGAACCGGGGTGGGGTCGGAACTATATGATTGCGCATGGCTTTTCTGAACCATCAGCTCCATATAGGTCGCATCGATACCTACGTCGACCCGCGCTGGCCGCGTGATCGCGCCATCATCACGCACGGTCATGCAGACCATGCACGCGCCGGGCATAAGAAGGTCCTGGCGACTCCTGAGACGATTGCGATCATGCAGGCCCGTTACGGGTTCGATTGCGCAGGAAGCTTTCAAGAACTCCGTTATGGCGAACGCCTGACCATCGATGATGTCGCTATTACCCTTTTTCCCGCCGGACACATTCTCGGCAGCGCACAAGTATTGCTGGAACATAAAGGCTGTCGCATTGTCGTTACCGGCGATTATAAACGTGGGCAAGACCGTACCTGCAAACCGTTTGAATTAATCCCGTGCGACATCTTGGTCACGGAAGCCACATTTGGTCTCCCCGTTTTTCAACACCCTGCCCCGGAAAGCGAAATAAACCGCCTGCTTGCCAGCGTTGCGGCAAACCCAAACAGTGCGCACCTTATTGGTGCTTATTCCCTGGGCAAAACGCAACGTGTCATAAAACTTCTGCGCGAGGCTGGATACGACGATACAATCTACCTGCACGGAGCGAACATCAAACTCTGCACACTTTATCAGGAACTTGGCGTCGATCTCGGCGACCTACGTGCCGCGTCTGCTTTTAATAAGGATGATTTCGCCGGTAAAATTGTGATGGCCCCACCATCCGCACTTAAGGATCGCTGGTCGCGTCGCTTCCCCAACCCCATCCCTGCCATGGCATCGGGCTGGATGGCCGTCAAACAACGCGCACGGCAAAGTCTGGTTGAATTGCCTCTTGTGATTTCCGATCACTGCGATTGGAACGAGCTTTTGCAAACCGTCAAAGAATCCGGTGCCTCCAAAATTTGGGTCACGCACGGCCGCGAAGACGCCCTCGTCTACGCCTGTCAAACCATGGGTTTGGAGGCGGAACCGCTCTCTATCCAAGGTTTCGAAGATGATGGGGAAGACGAATGAGAGATTTCGCCAACCTCTTCGAAAAACTCGTGCTGACACAAAGCCGCAATCGTAAGATCGAATTGTTGACCGATTATTTGCGTCATACACCTGACCCAGATCGCGGTTACACGCTTGCGGTCCTCACCGGTGAACTATCCTTCAAAAATGTGAAGGCAGGAAAACTGAAAGAAGTCGTTCTTGCTCATGTCGATCCCAATTTATTCGCCATGTCCTACGACTATGTCGGCGACCTTGGTGAAACAATTGCTCTTCTATGGCCATTCCACAATGATGATACGCCCTTACCTAGCCTTTCCACCGTCATTGACCAATTAAACATCCTTAAAGGCTCGGAACTTACGGGTTATATCGAATCCCTGCTGACAGCCGGATTACCCCATGAACGCTGGGCTTTGGTGAAGCTGGTGACCGGGGCATTGCGCATAGGCGTCTCCACGCGTACGGCCAAAACTGCGCTTGCAGCATTAAGCGGCCAAGACATTCAGCATATAGAAGAAATTTGGCACGGCATGCAGCCGCCTTATCGCGATTTATTCGATTGGTTGGAAGGCAAGCGCGAAAAACCTGTAATCTCTGCTGCACAAACGTTCCATCCGTTGATGCTCTCAACGCCGATCGACGAAGAAAAAGATTTTCAAAAACTAGACCCTATGAATTTTAATGCCGAGTGGAAATGGGATGGCATCCGTGTACAACTTGTGGCAGGTGACAATGAACGTCGGCTTTATTCGCGCACTGGCGATGATATTTCCAAGGCGTTCCCCGATATCATAGACAATGCCAAAGGCAGCGCCGTGCTGGATGGTGAATTGCTCGTCGGTCCTGACTTCACGCCCCTCGCCTTCAATGATCTTCAGCAGCGCCTTAATCGCAAGGTTGCCTCGCCTGCGCATCTTAAGGCTTTTCCCGTCTTTATAAGGCTCTATGACATGCTGTTCGATGGCGACGAAGACATCCGCCCTCTTGCTTTATCTGAACGCCGGGCGCGGCTGGAACAATGGATTGCCCGCAATCCGCAAACACATATGGATATTTCACCCATTATTCCTTTTTTAAGTTGGGATGAACTTGGTGCTATCCGCAATAAAGGCGCAGAAGAAAAAGGTCATGAAGGTGTGATGATCAAGCATCGCGACAGCCCATACGTACCCGGCCGCCCCGTTGGCCTTTGGTATAAATGGAAACGCGATCCGCGCCTTGTCGATGCGATCCTTATGTACGCGCAGCGCGGTCATGGGAAAAGATCGTCTTATTATTCCGATTACACATTCGGTGTTTGGAAAGGCAATGAAATCGTACCCATCGGCAAAGCCTATTTCGGTTTTACCGATGAAGAACTTAAACAACTCGATAAATGGGTGCGCACCCACACGATCGAACGTTTTGGCCCGGTCTGTGAAGTACAAAAGGAATTGGTTTTTGAAGTGGCATTCGACTCAGCCCAAATAAGCAGCCGGCATAAATCCGGCATCGCCCTCCGTTTCCCTCGTATTAACCGGATTCGCTGGGATAAACCGGCACAGGAAGCCGATACCTTGGAAACCATGACTCGTTTTGTGGCTTAAAGACCGGAACCAATCTAATGTTTGGCCGTTTGTGCATGTGCTAACCAAAAGGAGGTCTTTTATGGCTACGTACAATGAAATCCATCCGAATATGAGCAGCAGCGAAAATCATAACGGTCTATATATGGTCGTTGGTATTATCCTTGCGCTCATGATCGCAGGTTTTGCGTTCTATTATTATACCGACGGCGGTTCGTCCTCTGCGACGAATAATGACGCTAGCGCCGGTACAGTTGTGGAACGTGTAATTGAACCTTCGTCTGGATCCACCAACGGGTCCGCTTCGACGGAAAACAACGCAACCGAATCCCATTCGACCACATTGGACATGGATAACGGCAGCGTTTCTACCACGACGACCCGTTCGTCTAACTACTAATTTTTACTTTAAAGAAAAACCCGCCCTCGCCGGCGGGTTTTTTAATTGATGCCCATTTTTTGGTATGAAACAGGCCATTCCATGGGTTTGCCCGAATGTGGGATCGGCATCACAGCCAAACGCCATTGTAATAACCAAATACCCGTCTTTTTACCCCAGGCATCTAAACCGTCTTTAAGGGCATGCCAGCCCCCTAATCCCTTGCTTAGCCTTTCTTCTGTCCGTCCAATCAGGCTTTCGGTTAAAAAGGCTTGCCCTTTGCTATCTCGACGGAAGGCCATGTAACCGTTTTCAATGCCGTCCCAAGTTTTCGCAAATACCATCCCGAATGTCTTGAGACACCTTGTGTGACGCGGCGCATTCAATTGCGCATCCTTAACATCCATATCGCTATAAAAAACATCGCAGGCAGACGTCGTCTCAAAACAGTGCTTAATCACGTACAGTCGCGCCAAATCGACTTTGGCAAGAGTGCCGGGACGGCATATAAACCCATCTTCCTCTGGTATCTCATAATTAGGCTTTAACATGGGAGAATGACGATAAGCCGGAATATCTAGGAGATTGCACAAACGCACATTATCCGGTGCAAACAAATAAAAATGAGATTGTACGAAATAACGTGTTGTGTCGTTCATCTCATCCAAATTCATCCATAGACAGACTTGAGCGTCAGGATATTTTTTCGCGTTTTCAAAAACATTATCCATGGCATTCAAAGGTACATGGCACATCGCATCAAAATTCAATGCGTAAGGCCTTTCGTGGCAGACCCAAAGATAATTTAGGATCTGACGCCCCTTATTTTTGCGTGCCGCGCGCACGGTAAAAAATGAGCTGACATCGAATGCAAACATGAACGAAAACTACGCCTGCCCGCTTTGGGACGTCAAATTTTGAGCTCGATTTTAAGCAGAAAAAAGCCCCGGTTTTCGCCGGGGCTTTTTGTTTCTTATTCGAACTTCAATTAACCACCGCAAGCTGCCTGTGCGCCAAGCAGGGCACCGGTATCCGTTGGGTTGAAGTTGAAGTTTACAACACCTGCACCAACGCTGTTGGACACATCAGCCCAGCAATTTGCGTTCGTGCCGCCCGAAGCCGGATCCGTTGCGTTCAATTCAGAAGCGGACGGTTGGCCTTGAGTATCGCCACCAGCAGCCGGGTTGAGGCCTGCCAGATCTTCTGGCGAAGCGTTAGCCGGGATGTTGGCCGGACGGTTACCGCCAGCGAACGGAGTCAAGTTGTTCAAGACTGCGCCGAGGTTAGGCACGCCACCCGGAACGTTTGGCAGAGCCAAGATCGTCAGGGCGAAGTTACCCGGGTTACCACGGAAGGCATTGAGATCATCCGGATCACGCTCCAGCAAGTTCGGTAGAGCCTCGAAGATCTGGCCACGACCGCCCAGATCGTCAACGTCATACAACATGGCTTCGATGGCAGCCAGTTGCGGTGCCGTCAAGGAACCTGTGCTGAACTTAGCGCCACCGGCAATCACACCGTTGAACGAAACTTGCGTTGCGTCCAACAGGAACGGCGTACCGCCGTAGAAGAAGGCGCCATCTTCCAGACGGATGTAGAAATCGCCATCCGCTTGGTTAAAGCCAGAGAACACGGTGGAGCCGAACGTATCATCAACCAGATGCGTGTTGTCTCCGTTCGGATCCAACAAAGTATCCGGTTGGAACACGATACCGTAGTTCACAACACCATCTTCAGCGATAAAGAAGTTCGGGTTAGCCGTATCCGATAGATCGACCGTACCGCTGTTGACCAGCAGGCCCGTACCGTTATGCGTGAACACGTTATCCGTGAACTTCACATCACCGATCGTATTGCCGTCTAATTTAACGCCAACGACGTTGCCCTGGCCGAATTGGCCAATCGTGTTGTTGTGGATCAGGATGTTATCAGTGTTACCCGTCAAGAACACGCCAACTGTGTTGTCATAGATGGTGTTGTTCTGGATGGTCGAGTCCGTCACATCTTGGAACACGATGCCCAGGTTGTTATTGAACACTTGGTTGAAGCTGACGTCGATGTTCGACGACGGATCAACGAAGATACCCGTGTTACGATTAGACGCCGTGTTACCCACGATCTGGCTGCCATTGCTGTTAATCAGGGCGATACCAACGTCTGCAACATCATCCGTGTTATCGGCATCGGTCACATCGTTATCGGAGATAATGACCGCATCGCTATCAACCACTTCGATACCTGCGTTATAACCAACGCTGACTTGGTTGCCATCGACCAGAGCACCGTCGCTGTTATCGACCCAGATGCCATTGACCGTGTTAGCGCCCAAGTCGCTGTTGACCGTGTTGTCGTTCACTTGAACGCCCACGTTGTTGCTGACTTGGATGCCGTCTGCGTTATAGGCGTTGTATACGGTGTTCTGCAGAATGTCTGCCGATACACCATTTTCCACATCGATACCGTTGCCGAACGTGTCGTGGACGAAGTTGCCGCGAACCACGATGTCATCGCTGTTCGAAACTTCTACGCCTTTATCACCAGTCCAGGAGACTTCGTTGTCGGTAATAATCGCATCGTTGGATTGATCGACATCGATACCGTCATCGCCAACCAGGGTGATGAAGTTGTTGTCGATTTCCAGGCCCGTCGTGTCATCGACATCGATACCATCGTCGCCAACCAGAGCGATGATGTTGTCGCGGATGATCAGATCATCGCTATTGGATGCTTCGACACCATTATCCAGCGCCAGACCAACCAGGTTGGCTTGGATCAGCGTGTCGGTAACGTTGTTCACGTCGATACCGTCATCGCCCACCAGGCCGACTGCGTTGAGGGCGATTGTGACATTGTCACCGCCGTCCACATGAATGCCGTCATTACCGGCCAAGCCGACTGCGTTCGCAGCAACCAGCAATTGGTTCGTGTTGTTGGCTTCGATACCGTTGTTCAGAACGCCCGTCACCAGGTTGCCAACCACGGCGACCAGGTCCGAGTTGTCGACATCGATACCATCATCGCCTGCGAAGGCAATTTGGTTCAAGCCCACAGCAGCGAAGGTGTTGTTATCCAGGTGGATACCATCGCCCAAGACGAAGTTGATGTTGTTGAGGCCGTAAACAGCACCCAGAGCGTTGTGGCTGTCGATACCGTCATCACCAGCGAAGGCGATGTCGTTATTGATGACTGCCAGACCCAGAGCACCGTCGGAGTTGATACCGTCGTTCAAGACACCAGCGATCAGGTTACCTTCAACAATCGTACCGGCCGTGTCGGACAGTTCGATACCGTTGGACAGCGTACCCAAGATCGTGTTGTCGCCAATCCAGGTCAGAGCCGCATTGTCGACATCGATACCGTCGTCACCAACCAAGGTCACGAAGTTATCGTGGATCGCCATACCCAGCGTATTGCTGGTTTGGATACCGTCGTCGCCAACCAAAGCCACTACGTTGCCACCAATATTCACGGCAGCTGCGCCATCGACTTCAATACCGTCGTCGCCTGCAAGGGTGACGAAGTTGTTTTCGATGTTCAGACCGATCACGTCATCAGCATGGATACCGTCGTTCGCAACCAGAGCTACGAAGTTGTTGCTGATGTCGATACCGAAGGACGGATCAACGTAGATACCGTTGTCACCTGCCAGCGTGACCATGTTGTTGTTAATGGTGACCAGAGCCGAGTCACGCAGATCGATACCGTTGCCACCCGTCAGGGTAACAAAGTTGTTGTCGATCGAGGCACCGACCAAGAAGCGTGCTTCAATGCCGTTGTCGCCTGCTGTCAGGATTGCGTTATCGCCGATACGTGCGCCAAGTGCGCCCGTCACATCGATACCGTCATCACCGGCCAGAGCGACCAGGTTGTCGGAGACGTTCAGGAGAGCAGCGCCCGTAACGTTGATACCGTCATTGCCAACAAGGCCAACCAGGTTGTGGTCGATCGTGGTGGCGCCAGCCAACGCAACTTCAATACCGTTGTCTGCAACCGCGACAATCGCATTGTTTTGGATTTGAGCCAGCAGCGCGCCCGTGACATCGATACCGTCATCGCCTGCAAGAGCAACCACGTTATCAGAAACATTCAAGAGAGCAGCGCCCGTGACCTGGATACCGTCGTTACCGACAACGCCGATCGCGTTGTGATCGATAGACACTGCGCCAACCAGATCAGCTTCGATACCATTGTCAGCGGCAGCAAGGACCACGTTGTCGTGGACGCGGGCTGCAGCAGCCAGGTTCAGATCGATGCCGTCATCACCAGCCAACGTGACGATGTTGTTGCCGATATCGACAAGCAAGCCGCCCGTGACGTTGATACCGTCGTTTCCGACCAGACCGACGAAGTTGTTCCAGATACCAGCGAATGCGCCACCGTTCATTTCGATGCCGTTGTCACCGGCTGCGAGAACCGTGTTTCCGGCAACCACATCGCCTGCCGTTAAGGTCAGTTCGATACCATCATCACCGGCCAACGTTACGATGTTGTTCGTCACAGCAACGCCAGCCGACGTATGAACGTCGATACCGTCATCGCCTACAAGGCCGACGAAGTTGTTGTCGATGTTCAAGCCCAACACGTCATCCGCATGGATACCGTCATTGGCAGCGAGCAGGACGAAGTTGTTGCTGATGTCGATGCCGATGGACGGGTCAACGAAGATACCGTTGTCACCGGCTGCGGCGACCGTATTGCCGTTGATGGTAACCAATCCGCTGTTACGCAAGTCGATACCATTGCCACCAACCAGGATGACATTGTTGCCTGCAATCGCACCGCCCGCAATTTCGGACGCTTCGATACCGTTTTCAGCAGCGGCCACAACCGTATTGCCGGAAACACTGACCAGTGCGCCAACATCAAGATCGATGCCGTTTTCACCAGCGAGGACGATGGTGTTGCCGTCAACCGTGCCGCCAAGCAGTGTATCGATCTCGATACCATTTTCAGCAGCAGCCACAATCGTGTTGCCATTGATGGATCCCAGAGCAATGTTGCTCAAGTCCATACCGTCGTTACCGGCAAGAATAACCGTATTGCCGTTAGCAGCGAGGCCCGCGATGTTATTGATTTGGATACCATCTTCAGCAGCAGCGGCGACCGTGTTACCGGAGACGCTGGCCAAGAGACCACCATCAAGTTTGATACCGTTTTCGCCAATCAGAACGATGGTGTTGCCATCGATCGTGCCGCCCAAGAATGTATTGGCTTCAATACCGTTTTCAGCAGCAGCCACAACCGTGTTGCCATTGACCGAAGCCAGAGCCACGTTGTTCAAATCGATACCATCATTACCGGCAAGGATAATCGTGTTGCCGTTTGCATCGAGGCCAGCAACGTTGCTGATTTGAATACCGTCTTCAGCAGCTGCGGCGACCGTATTGCCCGAAACGCTAACCAGCGCACCCGTATCAAGATCGATACCATTTTCACCGACCACGCCGATGGTGTTGCCATCGATGGAGCCGCCAAGGAAGTTGGTCGCTTCGATACCGTTGCTTGCAGCAGCCAGAACCGTGTTGCCGTTGACCGAAGCCAGGGCGACGTTGTTCAGGTCAATACCGTCATCACCGGCGAGCACAACCGTGTTACCGTTTGCGTCAAGGCCAGCAACGTTATTGATCGAGATGCCATCCGTGCCGGCAGCAACAACCGTGTTGCCCGAAACAGATGCCAGAGCGCTGCCGTCCAGAATGATGCCGTTATCAGCTGCCAGAAGGACCGTGTTGCCATCGATGGTAACCGGAGCCGCCGTCGAGACATCGATACCGTCATCGCCAACAGCACCGACCGTGTTGCCGGAAACCGACAGGCCGAGGACGTTGGAAGCGTTGATACCATCATTGACCACACCCAGAACCGTGTTGCCATCAATCGTGAGCGCTGCACCGTTGGTTGCAATGATGCCGTTATTGCCGGCACCCAAAACCGTGTTGGCGTCAATTTGACCGCCCAAGACGTTGTTGGCTTCAATACCGTTGTCAACGACACCTGTGACATCGTTATCGGTCACGACGGCACCGGCAATATTCGTCAATTCGATACCGTCATCGCCAGCACCCAAAACCGAGTTGTTGGTGATGGTCAGTCCAATGACGTCCAGAGCGTGGATACCATCCAGAGCCGCACCGACGATATTGTTGCCGTCGATTGTGACATCCACCGATGGGTCAACAAAAATACCATGGCCGCCCGCAGCGGTGACAATGTTATTCAGAATGTCAGCCGAAGCCACATTGCGAATATCCATACCGTCGCCCGCCACACCCGTGATGGTGTTGTCGCTAGCTTCCAGGCCAAGAACGTTGCTGATGTTGATACCATCAGCGCCTGCGCCTGTTACATCGTTGTTATTAACTTTTGCCAGTGCGCTGTTGGCCAAAACAATGCCATTGGCAGCTGTACCGGTGACTGTGTTGTTCGTAATATTGGCAGCAAGGCTGTCACGAACTTCGATACCGTCATTGCCGGCACCTGTGACATTGTTGGTGTCAACGATAATGCCATCCGTCGTTTCAACGTAGATGCCATCGTTACCCACGATTGTGATCGTGTTGTTGGCAACTGTGGCTTGCGGCGTGGAGAACAAACCGCCATCGCTGTTGACGACGTGGATACCGTCGTGAACTGCGCCGACAGCCAAACCGTTTGCAACGACTTTGTTGCCAGTGATGACCACGCCGTCACGGAA
>DATCRN010000082.1:0-2334 GCA_036568945.1 Alphaproteobacteria bacterium
TACGACACGGGGACAATCATGGAATCTGCAACCGGCAAAGCGAAGCCCGCGCGTTGCAAAAGGCCTGCCCAGGTTTGCAGATCAATCATCGGATGAACACGTGGGGCAACCCCACCGCGACGTTGTAATTCAACACGGGAAAGACTATCGCGCAATTCATGCAGCGTTTCACCGCCTGGTAGGGCACACATGAATAATCCATCAGGTTTGAGCGCACGACGAATTTGCACAAGCACACCTGGCAAATCATTGACCGTATCCAAGCGGCCGCAAATGATGATCAAGTCCATCGTATTTTCATCGAAGGTAAATTTTTCGATATCGCTGGTCAGCATTTGCACAGGCACGGTAAGGCCATCGCTGTTGATCAGCGAGGGCAATTCCTCGGGATAAGGGATGGGGGAAATCCACGCGGCGTTTTGAAAATCCTTGCGCTTGATATCACGCAAGCGATCCATCAAATCGCTAGCCATCCGCGTAAAGCCGGGAAGGTCCGGCTTCGTGGCTTCCATATCGTGGGTTTTGAAAAGACGCATGCCTTTTCATCGCATGTTCTAAGCCGTGGCTCAATGCATATTGATCTTGCCGTGATCGCCCGTTTTGGGCGCTTTGCCGGTCAAACGCTGGCGAATATAGCCGAAGGCATATACGAAAGATTTGGCGGGGGCATCCCAATATTCGGCGCTGTATGGCGTGACGCGCAATAAGGCCAAATTTGGATCATCCGGACCGTCAGGGAACCAGATGCGCACAGGCTCGAACCATAATTCTTTGATCTTGGTGTGATCAGTGATGATCTCTGCTGTACCAGATATGGACACGTAATTTTGCTCCGATGGTTCGGAGTAAGACAGCAGAACGTGTGGGTTATATTCGATCTCGGCAACCTTGGCGGAATCGATCGATGTGTAAAACCATAGCGCGCCATCGACATCATCATATTCGACTGCCGACATTGGGCGTGCGCATAATTGGCCATCGCCACTTTGTGTTATGAGTTGCGCGATACGAATGTCTTTAATCAGATCGAAGATCTTATCGCGGCCTTCTTTTTCTTCGGAGTGGACTATCGAGTTCATAATCAAAAAAACCTCGCTTGAATGTTAAACGTCATACGCCCAACACCAGCGAGGTTTTGTAGTTCCAATCTTTACCTTTTGTTAATCCATATCGAACAAAAGCACTTCGGAATCATGATCGGCCTTTAGCTCAAAGCCGCTGATCCCTTCAATTTCAGCGCCGTCCCCTTGTTTTAGAGGTTCGCCGTTTAAAGTGAGAGCCCCTTTGGTGACTTGCAGAAAAACACCACGATCTTGCCCCATAGTATACGTGGCGCTTTCACCCTCTTTGAAAGTGCCACGCAAGATTTTTATGTCTTGGTGGATTGTTGCAATACCAGCTGTGCCATGTTGATCGGCGATCATGACAAAATGATCGTCATCCGCAGGGGCAGGGATGCTAACCTGTTCGTAACTTGGCTTTTGGTTTTTCTTCTCCGGGAAGAACCAGAGCTGCAGCAGATGAACAGGTTCATCTTGCGATGGATTAAATTCTGAATGCGCGATGCCTGTGCCAGCGCTCATGCGTTGAAGTTCACCCGGACGGATGATGCCGCCATTGCCCAAGCTGTCTTTATGCTCAAGCGCGCCGGACATCACGTAGGTCACGATCTCCATATTATCGTGTTCGTGCATTGGGAACCCAGCGCCGGGAATAACGATGTCATCATTCAAAACGCGCAGCGTGCGAAAATGTACGCGCTCGGGATCACGAAAACCGGCGAACGAGTATGTATGCCAGCTATCAAGCCAACCGGTTTTTGTGCGGCCGCGCAGGTCGCGGTCGTGGATTTTAATCATAGGAACCTTTCTGTAAGGGGATTTTTTGAATAAAGTATAGATAGGATGAAAAGCCTTATTTTCAAGAGGCTTTGGAACTTACGGCACCCGGATACGTTTAATGATGTTAAGGCCAAGAAAACTGTGTGCGCGCATTATTAGGGACTAGATGCAGCAATCTAAAAACTACGAAAATTCAGGATCCGCCGAAGGACGGTATCGTTTGCTGGTGGAGTCCATTAGCGATTACGCCATCTATATGCTTGATCCTGAGGGCAGGGTCATCAATTGGAACGCAGGTGCTCAGCGATTCAAAGGCTATACGGCGGATGAAATCATCGGCCAAAATTTCTCCAGCTTTTATTCCAAAGAGGAACAAGCTGCCGGCATACCTGCACGTAATTTGGGACGCGCAGCCGATCAAGGCCGTTTCGAAGAAGAAGGCTGGCGATACCGCAAAGATGGATCGCGTTTTTGGGCAAGCGTCGTTATCGAC
>DATCRN010000083.1:0-2834 GCA_036568945.1 Alphaproteobacteria bacterium
AAGCCGAACTCACCCGCCTCCAGCGAATTGTGAAAGACTTCAACATTCTCGTTGGCGTTAAAGGACAAATTTCGAATGGTCCGTTACTCGCATCCGAGGAATTCGGTATCGGTGGCATGAGCTACGGCTATGGTCGTGGTTATGACCCGTCTGAAATTCTGGGCGACGAAGGTGTTGTTGGTAAACTTGAAGTGCAGTGGAACACCCACGTATTCGACGAGCACATTACCAGCCTCCAGCTGTTCGGCTTCTATGATGTCGGTGCTGTCTGGAATGATGATCCCACGACGCCGGCTGATAAACGTAACTCGGTGGCCTCGGTGGGCTTGGGTGCACGTGCTCGTCTGACGCAAGCAATCAATGCCGACGCAACGCTCGCCTTCCCGATGACCAAAGATGTTGATACGCAAGACGATACTGACCCGCGTTTGTTCGTCAGTTTAACATCTCGCTTCTAATTCAATCTGTTGTAAAAGATTGCTAAAACCCCGGCTTAAATGGCCGGGGTTTTGCTATCTGTATTTTTTATCAACTACGCAATTTTGTTAGCTTGTCTTTTGCTGCGTTGCGGCTATTTCCAAATCCGCTACCACAAAAATAATAAAGTTGGGTTGGGTGTCCTTTCAACGTGATGGGACCGCTGGCAACGGTCTTTACTTAAAAAGGAGGTTTCCAATGTACAATTGTACAATGCATAACGAAGAACGCCATCCAGAACAGAATGGGGATGGCAGTGGTTTGTGGACCATCGGGATCGGCGTCTTTGCCGTAACCATGTTGTCTGTCCTGCTGGTCTAATTCGGTCGGGAGGATTTCATGTCAGGCATTACCGTTCATGACGAGGCGCATGATTATGACCGCCTCGATTCCAAAGGTCATAGCAATCACGCCGGCACCGGCCTCTCCATCATTGGGGGCGTAGCTGTCCTTGTCCTGATTGTCATGCTCGCTTTGGTGCCTTAAAATTTACCAATCTTTTTCTAAAATCAAAACCGCCGGATTTTCCGGCGGTTTGTTTTGATGCTTGCTGAAGTGGCGTCCCCTACGGGATTCGAACCCGTGTCGTATCCGTGAAAGGGATATGTCCTAGGCCTCTAGACGAAGGGGACGCGATCAAGATGCAGCTGTTTAGCGGCGTCGCGGTCAAAAATCAAGGTGTTTTTGGGAACCAGAGATGCGTTTTACCGTTTATTCCTCATGACCAAGCATCGCCATCCTGAAAATGACCAAAGCCCGGCTATGCCGGTTTATCAAGCACATAAAGGAAAAGACGTTTTTACTCGCTTCGCCGAGCGCGTGGCGCTTTGGGCCGGTTACCCTTGGGCCTTTATTGGGGCTTTTGGTTTGATTTTGGTATGGGCCATCACAGGACCGATTTTCGATTTTTCGGATACGTGGCAGTTGGTCATCAATACATCCACAACCATCGTAACATTCTTGATGGTGTTCTTGATTCAAAACAGCCAAAATCGTGATACGGCCGCCTTGCATCTGAAATTAGACGAACTCATTCGCACGCATGCCAAAGCGCAAACGGCTTTGTTGGATCTTGAAGAATTATCCGAACAAGATCTCATGAAAATCCGTGAGGAATATGAGGCTTTGGCTAAACAAGCGCGCGAAAAAATGCATGCCGCCCCTAAAAAATCTGCTCAAAAGGTTGCCTAAGGCCTTAACTTGCCACGCTTTTGTCTTGGCGTGGCCAAATTGGGTCGTTATACCTGTCCGGTCATGAACCCACCACTTGCCAAGCCTGTTGCTGATGCGCCTCAATCTTTATTGGATGGCGTTGATGTTCCTGCTGATCTACGCGCTTTATCCGATGATCAATTGGTGCAGCTTGCAAGCGAAGTGCGCGATGAAATGGTGTCCGCCGTGTCCGTCACTGGCGGGCATTTGGGTGCAGGCCTAGGTGTGGTGGAACTCACCGTTGCCATTCACGCAGTATTCGATACGCCGAAAGACAAATTAATTTGGGATGTGGGGCATCAAGCGTACCCGCATAAAATTCTCACCGGCCGCCGTGATCGCATTCGCACGCTGCGCATGGGCGAAGGTCTATCCGGTTTCACGAAACGATCTGAATCCGAATATGATCCATTTGGTGCTGCTCACTCATCAACATCCATCTCCGCAGGACTCGGCATGGCCGTCGCGCGCGATCTCAAAGGTAATGACAATCATGTCATATGCGTCATCGGCGATGGCGCAATGTCCGCAGGCATGGCGTATGAAGCGATGAACAATGCAGGCGCACTCAACAGCAATCTTATTGTCATCCTAAACGACAATGACATGTCGATCGCCCCACCCGTTGGCGCGATGAGCAAATATTTGACCGGCCTCGTGAGCAGCAAGCCCTACATGGGCGCGCGCGACATGGCCAAAAAAGTCGCGAAATTAATGCCGGAGCCGATTCAAAAGGTCGCCAAACGTGCCGAAGAAACCGCACGCGCAGCTATCGGCGGCGGTACGCTCTTTGAAGAAATGGGTTTTTATTATATTGGTCCCGTCGATGGTCACGATCTGGGTACGTTGCTGCCGATCCTGCGCAATTTGCGTGATACAAAGCATGACGGCCCTATTCTTCTGCACGCGATCACCAAAAAAGGTAAAGGGTACGCCCCTGCCGAAAATGCCGCTGACAAAATGCACGGAGTCACAAAATTTGATGTTGTTACCGGCGCACAAGAAAAATCCCGCGCGCAAAACCCAAGCTTCACTTCCGTCTTTGCAACGGCATTGATTGAAGAAGCAACACGCGACGATAAAATCGTAGGGATTACCGCGGCGATGCCGGGTGGTACCGGGATGGATGCGTTTGGTGCAACCTT
>DATCRN010000084.1:0-3626 GCA_036568945.1 Alphaproteobacteria bacterium
TCTTCTTCCAAACGGGACGCGATGTATCTTTCTATGAACATTTTTATGAGCCGCAGCGCCTCGGCATGCCTGGTCGATTTACCATCGTCAAAGCGCTTGAAATGCTCAAAGAGAGTGGCGAATTTGATTTCGTTTACTTAGGCCCCTGGAATCCATTAAGCGATCGCATGAATTGGAAACTTCACATTCCTGGCCTCGAATTTTTTATCGATGGACAATGGCACGCATTGGATTCTTCTCAAAAATGGCATTTACGCCAAAATCTCTCGGCACAATTCCGGCATGTGCCATGACGTACATTGAACCGCCATCCTTCCCTGCGGCCATTTCTTGGCAAGGTGATCTTAGCCGCGACTTTCGTGATTATGCAGGTGAAATTTTTGAAGTTGCGCGTACCAACTACGATGGAAATAAAGCTGACCATAAAATGGCCCGCGGCCGTTTTCCGGATCGAAAATGCTTTAGTCCCATTCCTCTTCCTGAAGCAGGCTCTGCGCAGATGCGCACACGCCTAATTGATTTCACGCCTAATGACCACCACAGTACTATCCTGCATCGTAACAATCATCTGTCATTAAAACTGCATACGGAATTTAATGAGGCGATGCAGGGCGATTCCGAACATTTTGTTCTGCACCGTGCTTATGAAAGAGTTAGGTATAACCGCTATATCAGCGCGCTTGATACGACTAATTTGCTTCAAGGCCACAGTCAGGCACCGCATATGCAAGCTTTTTTGCTCGATATATATGATCCCTACGGTTATATGATGGCATCGGTTATTTTCCAGCTAGGGAATAAATCCGCCTATTGTTCCTACCATTTTTACCGTACCGATGCGCGGGATCTTTATATCGGCCGCTACAGTATTTTGGCGACTATGATGACGCTTAAACAAGCCGCCGGTTGCAAATATTTTTATATCGGGGTCTTCCAAGCATCCAACGACCATTATCGATGGAAATCATTTTTAAAACCGGCTGAAGTGAAAATCGGCAAGGAATGGCTTCCCTTGAATTCGCGCACCGGCAATATTCTGCGCAAAGAACGCCATGCGCGCAAAGCAAAACCGGCGCTTTAAATCCCAAATGTATTGTCGCGCTTGAACCCTTCGGGCGGTAACTTGCCTTGACTTGCGCGAGCGGCAAGCCACAGCTTGCCATTGGCCATTTTCACAGTGCCGCGACCATCCGCAAACGGCATGCCGATCTTCATATTAAACGTGATCGCATCCGCAAGCTTGCCGCCTTTGAATTTTTGCAAGGCGACGCCTTTACCGCGTGCCATTTCCGGCAGTTCAGACAATGGGAACACAACCATCTTGCGATTGGTGCCCATAGCAGCCACGTGATCGGAAATCGGATCGATCGGACGGCAGACAATGGCTTTCACGCCGTCATCGACATTTAAAATGACTTTGCCGTTTTTGGTTTGTGCTAGACCGTCTTCGGCGCGCACAATAAATCCGCGGCCATCGTCGGAGGCGACCAAATAACGATTGCCTTCCGCGTAGACGAACATCGAAATAATATCATCCTGCGCAGGCAGATCGACCATCAGACGGATCGGCTCGCCCCAGCCTCGGCCGGACGGTAATTTATCACCCGAAAGCGTATAGAAACGGCCATTGGATGCGAACACCAAGATCTTGTCGTTCGTCATGGCTTTGAGCGCGAAACGCGCTTCGTCGCCTTCTTTATATTTCACGTCATCTAGATTGATCTCATGGCCCTTCATGGCGCGGATCCAACCTTGAGCCGAGCAGATAATGGTAATCGGCTCTTTCTCGACAAACGCATCGGCTGAAACTTCAGCGATGATTTTTGCCGGACGACCTATCTCGGTACGGCGTTTGCCAAGCGGCGTGCTCTTTGCGAATTCTTCGCCGAGCTTTTGGATTTGTTTTTTGATTGTGGTCCATTGGCGTTTCTCAGAGCCGAGCAATTGCTCAAGCGATTCTTTTTCTTTCAAAAGATCTGCATTCTCGCCGCGAATTTCCATTTCCTCGAGTTTGCGCAAAGAGCGCAGACGCATATTCAAGATCGCATCAGCCTGAATCTCGGTCAGCTTGAATGCTTTCATAAGTTTTTCTTTTGGCTCATCCTCGGTGCGAATGATTTTGATGACTTTATCGAGGTTAAGATAAGCCACCAAATAACCAGCTAAAATTTCTAAACGATGATCGACTTGCGCCAGACGGTGGGTCGAGCGACGAACCAAAACATCCTGGCGGTGATTAAGGAAATCCTGAAGCGCTTCTTTAAGCGACAATACGCGCGGGTTGCGTCCCTGCTCCAGCACGTTCAGGTTAAGGCCGAATTTAACTTCCAGTGCGGAGGTGCGGAACAAAGATTCCATCATCAACTCCGGCGCAATGCCTTTGGATTTCGGCACCAAAATTAGGCGCACATCTTCGGCCGATTCATCACGAATATCATCGACCAACGGTAATTTCTTATCGACAATCAGTTTTGCGATGTCTTCGATCATCTTGGCTTTTGCCACTTGGTACGGAATTTCCGTGACCACGATCTGATAAGAATTCTTTGTTTCTTCGACTTTCCACTTAGCGCGAACGCGGAAGGACCCGCGGCCCTTCGTGTAAGCCTCGATAATATCGGCCTTATCTTCGACCAGAATACCGCCCGTCGGGAAATCCGGACCCGGAATGAATTTCACCAATTCCGCAATCGTCGGATCGCCATCAATCATCGCTTCCATCGCGGCACACAACTCAGCCACGTTATGCGGTGGGATGTTGGTTGCCATACCGACGGCAATACCGGATGAACCGTTCGCAAGCAAATTGGGAAAGCCCGCCGGCATGACGATCGGCTCGAGCGTCTCGCCATCATAAGTCGCGCGAAAATCAACCGCGTCCTCATCAATGCCTTCAAGAAGAAGTTCGGCAACACGCGTCAGTCGCGCTTCGGTGTATCGCATCGCGGCTGCGTTATCGCCGTCAATGTTTCCGAAGTTGCCTTGACCGTCGACCAAGGGATAACGTACGGCGAATTCTTGCGCCAGACGCACAAGGGCGTCGTAAACGGATTGGTCACCATGCGGGTGGAACTTACCAATGACATCACCAACCACACGTGCGGATTTTTTCGGCGCGGTGGTGGACCGCAGAGATAGTTGATGCATCGCAAATAAAAGGCGGCGATGCACAGGCTTCATGCCGTCGCGCACATCGGGCAGTGACCGGGCGGTAATGGTGGACAACGCATAAGCGAGATACTTTTCCGACAAAATATCGGTGATTGGTTGCTCGACGATGTTGCCGGGGTTGTTGGATAAGGTGCCAGTCTTTTTTGCCATGGGGCAATGTTCTTAACCACAAAACGGCGGAAAACCAAGCATTTTTTGTAAAACGGCTAGTTTCGGCGGCAAATCAGCATGTCGTTGTAGTGGGTGCTATGACGCTGGAATTCCCCCAAACGGTGGTTGGAAACAGCCCATCCCATGGCAGGTAAAGGCTCCAGATTGCTATCCACGGTAAAGAATCGACCGCTCCGCGACACGCTCTTAAAAACGTTGCTCAATGTTTTAGGCTCAAAATACGCCGCATCATCACACAGCAGCCGGTCGGAGATTTTTAAAAGCTTGGTCAAAACATCCTTGGC
>DATCRN010000085.1:0-4293 GCA_036568945.1 Alphaproteobacteria bacterium
TGCCGACCGCCTCCATGTCCAAAACGATGACCATGTATATGGTTTTCGATGCGCTCAAGTCTGGAAAAATCCAACTGACCACCATGTGTCCAGTATCGGAAAAGGCCTGGCGCATGGGTGGATCAAAAATGTTTGTCGAAGTGGGTAAGGAAGTATCCATCGACGATCTGATCAAAGGCGTCATTATTCAATCTGGTAACGATGCGACAGTGGTACTCGCGGAATGTTTGGCAGGGTCTGAAGATCGCTTTGCTGCCGACATGACGGCAAAAGCGCGCGAGCTTGGCATGACGGGCTCTAACTTTATGAATGCATCCGGCTGGCCTGATCCGGACCATTATTCGACGCCGCGTGATTTGGCGTTGCTCGCTTGGCACATCATCAAGGATTTCCCCGAGTATTATCACTATTTCAGCATGACCGAGTATTCCTTTAACGGCATCACGCAACAGAACCGCGACCCGCTGCTCACGCGCGTCAAAGGTGCTGATGGCCTTAAAACCGGTCATACGGAAGAGGCTGGGTATGGATTGATCGGGTCGGCTCAGCGCAATGGCCGCCGCGTCATCATGGTGATTTCCGGTCTTGCGAGCATGAAGGATCGCGAAGCCGAAGGCACGCGCCTTATGAACTGGGCATTGGATAGCTTTAAGCTGGCGCGTCTTTATAAAGCGGGCGCCGAAGTCGGTCGCGCAAAAGTGGCATACGGCACAGTCAAGGAAGTGCCGCTGATCCTTACGCAAAACGTAGATATGGTGATCCCCATCCGCACGACATCAACCGATATTGCCGCAAGCTTGGAATATAAGGCGCCTATCATCGCGCCTTTGAAAAAGGGCGAGCAGGTGGGCGTCATGAAAGTGACGGTTCCTGAAATCGGCACCAAAGAATATCCGATTGTGGTGGGTGATGATTTGATCGCCAAAGGATTTATGGGACGCACGTTTGAAAAAATCATTCATGCTGTGAGCGCCCCGAAATGAGTTTGGAAGCGCGCCCCGGCATGTTCATCACCTTCGAAGGTGGCGAAGGTGGGGGCAAGTCGACCCAAATTCGCACGCTTAAAACCAAGCTTGAGACTCTCAAACATCGCGTGGTCATGACCCGCGAGCCGGGCGGCACGCCGGAAGCCGAGAAAATCCGCCGTTTATTGGTGGACCGCGCCGGCGGCGATTGGTCGTCCGAAGCCGAAATGCTTCTCCTGTTCGCTGCGCGTGCCATGCATGTCCGCGACCTCATTGCGCCGTCCCTGGCCGATGGCAAAACCGTTTTGTCGGATCGTTTCACAGACTCTACCCGCGCATATCAAGGCTACGCCGGGGGCGTCGATCTAAAGCTGATTGAAGAAATCAAACAAATTTCCATCGGCGCGCTTGAGCCTGATATCACGTTCATTCTGGATCTGCCCGCCGAAGTGGGCCTATCGCGTTCCAATCGCCGCCATGAAAAAGGCGGCACTACGGAAACCCGCTTTGAAGATCGCGAAATCGCTTTCCATGAAAAATTGCGCCAAGGGTTCTTGGATATCGCCAAGACAAATCCGGAGCGTTGTGTCGTCATCGATGCCACGCAACCCATCGACGCCGTGGCCGATGCAATTTGGGACCATCTGACATGAGTCTCTTCGACGATATCGATGATGATGTGGAGGATGATGACGATACTGAAACGTCAGCACCCGTCGTCGATATCGCAGGTTTGCCCGAAGCGCGGTTGCAGACCGATTTGATTGGACATGCAAGTGCTGAAAAGCAAATCCTAGAATGGTGGTCGTCGGGCCATATGCCGCATGCGTTGGTGATTGCAGGGCCTAAAGGCATTGGCAAAGCCACGCTGGCGTTTCGCTTAGCGCGGTTCTTGCTCGCACATCCCGACTTGCCGGGCGAAAGCCTATTTGGTGCGCCGGAAATTCCCGAAAGCCTATCCATACCGCAATTCGATAAGATTTATTCGCTGGTCGCCTCAGGCGGGCATCCGGACATGATGGTGGTCGAGCGTGCCTTCGATGACCGTAAAAACGATTTTCGTCAGGAAATCGTGGTTGATGACGTACGGGGCGTGCCGAGTTTTCTACGTATGACGGCATCGATGGGTGGTTGGCGCGTCGTCCTGATTGACGATGCCGACACGCTGAATCGCAACGCGCAAAACGCCCTTTTGAAAGTTTTGGAAGAACCGCCGCCGCAAACGCTTTTGATGTTGGTTGCGCACAGCGCCGGTGCTTTGATCCCGACTATTCGTTCCAGGTCCCGCGTCCTCAACTTAAGTCCGTTATCGAAAGACGATTTTGCAACACTGCTTAAGAGGGGTGCGCCAAACCTTATGCAGGGCGATATCGACCTTCTGATGGATTACGCAGCCGGGTCGCCGGGTCAAGCTCTCGACTTGTTGGAGCAGGGTGGCGTCGCCGGTATTCGCGGCGTGTTAAGCCTATTCGATACCTTGCCATCGGCGAATGAGGCGACCATCCATAAAACCGCCGACCAATTGGCCGTACGCGGCACACCCGATCCGCTTATGGGCATGCTGGACGTATCCGCTTGGGCCCTGCGCGACAAAGCGCGGGCAGCTGCGGCTTCCAACGAGACGACAGGCATGAAACGTTGGTTATCCGCCCTTGATCAATTGGACGCGCACCGCACGATGTGCGATAAGGGCAATCTGGACCGCAAGCATTTGGCTTTCGGCAGTTTACGCATTTTGCAAAAGGCACTGAAGAGCGCATGAGTACCGATAAAAGTTTCTACATCACCACGCCCATTTACTACGTGAACGGCGACCCGCATATGGGCCACGCTTACACGACGATCGCGTGCGATGTGATGGCGCGCTTCAAACGGCTGGATGGCTTTGACGTGCATTTCCTGACCGGCACAGACGAACACGGTATTAAGGTCATGCAAGCTGCGCGTGATGCCGGCGTTGAGCCGCAAGCATTTACCGATAAAGTCGCAGCCTCTTTCCAAGCGATTTTGCCCGCACTCAACATCAGCAACGACGATTTCATCCGCACGACCGAAGCGCGCCATAAAAAGGGTGCGCAAGTTCTGTGGGAAAAAATGCTCGCGGCTGGCGACATTTATAAATCCAGCTATAGCGGTTGGTACGCCGTGCGCGACGAAGCCTATTACGACGAAACCGAAACCGAAATGCGCGACGGTAAACGCATTGCCATCGCTTCCGGCGCTGAATGCACGTGGATGGAGGAAGAAAGCTACTTCTTCAAACTCTCCGCCTGGGGCGATCGCTTACTCGATTATTATGCGAAAAACCCGGATTTTATCCAACCTGAATCCCGCAAGAACGAAGTCATGTCTTTCGTCAAACAGGGGCTCAAAGACATCTCGATTTCGCGCACGACATTCGATTGGGGTATCAAAGTCCCCGGTGATGAAAAACACGTGATGTATGTATGGGTCGATGCGCTCGCGAACTACATTACCGAGCTCGGCTATGGCCAAGACGATGATGCGATGTTCAAAAAATTCTGGCCCGCCAACGTGCATGTCGTGGGCAAAGAAATCATCCGCTTCCACTGCGTTTATTGGCCCGCTTTCCTATGGTCCGCAGGCCTTGAGGCCCCGAAAAAAGTCTACGCCCACGGCTGGTGGACGGCGGAAGGCCAAAAAATGTCCAAATCCTTAGGGAACGTGATTACCCCTGCGGATTTACTCGCGCGCTACGGCGTTGACGGCACACGTTATGCGCTGCTGCGTGACGTCCCCTTCGGCAATGACGGTGATTTCAATCACGAACTGGTGACCAACCGCATCAATAATGATTTGGCCAACGGTTTTGGCAACCTTGCGCAGCGCACGCTCTCTATGATCGCTAAAAATTGCGAGGCGAAAGTCCCGCAACCCGGTGCGTTCACCGACGCCGATCAAGCACTTCTCAAAGCCGCGCAAGAAACGCTGCTCACGGATATGCGCAATCACATGGCCAATATGGGATTCAGTTTCGCGCTCAGTGCTTTTATCGATGTCGTGAACCAAGCCAACGGTTATGTCGATGCCCAAGCGCCGTGGAAGCTCAAAAAAGAAGATCCCGCGCGTATGGCGACCGTTCTGTATGTGCTGGCCGAAACCATCCGCTGCCTCGCGATCGCAGTTCAACCCTTTGTGCCGGACAGCGCGGCCAAAATGCTGGGCCAATTGGCGATTGCCACGGATGCCCGCGATTTTGCCCATCTAAACGCCGCAAACGCCCTGAAACCCGGCACCGCGCTGCCGGAACCGCAGGGCGTTTTCCCGCGCTTGGAAGCCACCCCGGCGGCGGCATAACGAGTACTTT
>DATCRN010000086.1:0-5265 GCA_036568945.1 Alphaproteobacteria bacterium
GGCCTCAATACACCGCAATATGAATTGACGTCTTTACGGAGCTACTAATGGCGACGGTGCAGATTTCAACACAGACCAAAACCGTGTTTTGGGCGCTGGTGATTGCAGCGTTCGTCGGCTTCGTTTTGTTATTCCAAAATATTTTGGCGCCGTTCGTTCTTGGCATCGTGATTGCCTATTTGCTCAATCCGATTGTGATCCGTGTCGCCCATTTTGGCATGCCACGTTGGGCTGTTGTGCTTGGCATCCTTGCCTTATTCATGGGTTTGGTGGTTTTGATCATTGCAATGATTGTGCCTGTATTGATCCGAGAGATCGTACAAATGTCGGATGATCTGCCAACTTGGATTACGTCTGCACAAATTACGATGGTGGAATTTGCGAATAAATTTGGTCTAGCCATCGATCCTGCAGAAATCGCTGGGAATTTGCAGGGTCAGGCAGGGCAAATTTTGAAAGCAGGCAAAGGCTTACTCGCTGGTTTGATGGCCGGTGGTGTTGCTATCGCATCCTTCATCACGTTCGTTTTTCTAATGCCTATTGTCGCATTTTACATGATGGTGGATTGGCCGCGCCTTACATCGAAGGTTGACGAGCTGTTGCCGAAAAACCGTGCTGCGACTATTCACGATCTGCTTGGTCAAATTGATCGCACCCTTGCAGGTTTTATCCGCGGTCAATTATCCGTGTGCCTTATTTTAGGTTTGATGTACGGCGTGGGCCTATCGCTCATCGGACTTAAGTTTGGCTTCTTGATCGGTATGACAGCGGGCATTTTATCGATCATGCCTTATGTAGGATCGGCAATCGGCTTGGTGCTTAGTACCGGCGTTGCATGGTTTACCACACATGATTGGGGTTTGGTTGGCATGGCGATCATCGTGTTTGTCGTGGGTCAAATCGTCGAAGGCAATTTCCTGACCCCAAAATTGGTCGGTGGCAATGTCGGCTTGCATCCACTGTGGATCATCTTTGCTTTGATGGCCGGTGGCGCGCTCGCAGGCTTTGTTGGCTTGCTCATTGCCGTGCCGGTCGCGGCTGTGATCGGCGTCATGGTGCGCTTTGCGCTAGGGGAATATAAGAAAAGCGAGTATTACACAAAATAATCATGTCCCGTGCCTTGCAGATACCACTGACATTCCCAATCAATCCAGCCTACGAGCGGGAGGATTTTCTGGTATCTGATTCTAACCGCGAGGCTTTGGCGTGGATCGATCGCTGGCCCTATTGGAACGCGCCCGTCCTTTATCTGCATGGTCCTACAGGGTCGGGTAAAACGCACCTAGCCAATATTTGGCGTGCGCGCGTGGGACATGATGCGAAAGTGATCGAAGATATTGATGGGGTCGCCGGCAATCGCTCAGCAGAAGAGGATCTATTCCATCTCTATAATCGCGTGCGTCAAACGCCAGGCAGCGTTCTTATGACGGGCACCAAGCCATTCGCGATGGTACGTTTTGCGATTCCCGATTTAGCGTCACGCCTGCGCGCTTGCCCGCAAGTATCGATTGGCCTTCCTGATGAAGATTTGTTGCGCGTTCTACTCGTGAAACTTTTTGCTGACCGTCAAATGCGCATTGATGTAAATTTGATCGAATATATCGTTCCGCGCATGGAACGCAGTTTTGCCGCGGCATCGGATATTGTGGCCGAGCTTGATCGTCAGTCCTTGATGGCCAAACGTCCGCCTTCGGTTAGTATGGTCCGTGCGCTGCTTGATCCCACGCAAGAGACATTGTTTCTAGAAGAATGACCTTAACGCTCGCCGCGCTCGCCAGTAAAGCCCGCGACGTCTGGGTTCCACGCTGGTTTGATCTGTTCAGCGATGCATCAGGCGGTTTTTACGAACGTCTTGATCATAATTTAATGCCCATCAATATGCCGCGCAGGTTGGTGACGCAATGCCGTCAGATCATGGTCTACAGCATGGCAGATCGCGCCAAATACCAAGCCAAGCTCGATGAAGCTTTCGCTGCGATGCGGGCAGCATACGAGGTGGACAGTGTCCCCGTTTTCAGTACACAAGACCGCTATTATGATCTTTATGCGCTCGCCTTTGTTCTATCCGCATGTGCCGCCTATAACACGGAAGACGCGCGCGCCTATGCCGACACGATTTTGGAATTTATTCAAATCAACTTTGCGGCCGATATCGGTTTTTACGATGCGCTGGATTTGAATTTGGAGCCGCGCTCCGGCATTCGCCGTCAAAACCCGCATATGCATTTGCTCGAAGGTGCTATGGCGATGATAGAGGTCTCCAAAGATCCCGGCTATCGCACTTTGGCTGATGACATGGTGGCGTTATTTTTGGCGCGCTTCTTCGACGGCAAGAATCTTTATGAATTTTTTGATGATGATCTGCGCGACCCGCAAAACGTAGTTGAGGCCGGGCACCATGCCGAATGGGTGTGGCTCTTGCATCGCTATCAAGATCTCACTGGCCCCGACCAGCGTCTGCAAACGGCGCAAACTGCCCTATATGCCTGGGCCAAGCAGTACGGTATCGACCGTGATTTCGGCGGTGTCTTTAATGGTCAACGCGTCGAAGGCACTGTCACCGACAGTAGCAAACGCATTTGGCCTCAAATGGAAATGTTGCGAGCCGCTGCCATCATGCAAGATGAGGCAACCGTACAGAACCTGCTGATCGTCTTAAATGATTATTATTTTTCCGATGACGGTATTTGGACAGAAAGCCTTAAGGAAGATCTGAGCGTGGATGCGGACTATTTGCCCGGCACCACGCCCTATCATATTTATCCTGTTTTAAAGTCGATTGCGGCTTAAGCGACCTGCGGACCTTTGGCCATTGCGCCAGCGCTGAGCATACCCTTTGGCAAAAGAATGCCTGAGCCAGCATGTGCTGCACTGCCAATTATCTTCGTCTCGGTATTGAACAAATGCGAGAAGTCCGTGCTGTGCTTCCATTCATCGATACGTGCGGGCGCGGCATTCAACGCCGGATGGTTATCAACCAATTCCAGGAAGTCCCAAACGGAATCGATGTTGGGTAAACGGTGGTGCACAAATTCGGCAGGTTTAATGCCATTACCGACGGCGATACCGGACCCGCCGTAGCTTTCATGGCAAGCCTTCATACCGACAGCGTCAGAATTACTATCGCCAATAAAATAAGGGATGCGGCCTTGGTACATGCCATTGCTCATATAATCATGCACGGCGCGGCCTTTATCATAGCCGTTTAAACTCAATTCAACCGCATCAACGCCACGTTTCATGACGTGATTGTCCATTTTGTGCATCGTTTTAATTTCATCGGCGATGGTCTCTAAAAAGACTTTCTCGCCTTCGCTCAAGGCGTCCTTATGATACACGAATGCGATCGAATATTGTTTGCCTTGTAAAAAGACACCGCGGTCGCCGTTACGCACTTCATGCGGATAATTGAAAATCGGGAGAGGGCCGTTTGCAAAAGATTGCCCTTTAAGACGCTCGGCAGCATAAGCCAGCATCGCATCCGTCTCGAGCTTCTGAACATGTTCCGTTAGCCCTGCCTGAAGCTGATCGGCATTGCGCACCGGGCTTACGAAGGCTGCGTGGTGTTCAACCGACACAACATGCAGATCAGGGAAACATTTTTGCAAGGAGAGGCGCGAGCGGCCTGTCACCAGAATAAGACCGCCAACGGTCTTTCTAAAAATGGAGGAAAGGCGTGCGCGGTGCCAATCTTGGAAATCTTCGGCCATACTGCCGGTCAAAGTTTCGTCAACATCAAGGAAGAAAACGACCCCTTCTGGCGCAATGCCAAACTCATGACCGTTGACGCGCTGTAAAACACCGTTATTCATTAACACCCTCTTGTTTTACTTATTATTTTGTTGCATCGCAAAACAATATGTAAATCTGATTTGCACCAAATTGATAACTGATTTAAAGGTCTGACTTCAACTAAAAAATGGTATCACCCCACAGGATTGACATGATCTCGAAAACCGACTTTGTTAACGCCGCCATGACACAAACCAATGAACAGCTTCTAGCCTCTATCCGTTCCATGCCTGAGTATACGATGGGCGGCAAAAGTATTGATGCCGAAACGCCCTGGGGCGCCTGGGAAACCACCAATGTCGTTAATACGACCGATGATCAAGACATCTGCGAAAAAGACATTACCGTAAATCCGGGTTATGCCCTCTCGGTCCAAAGCCATGTTGGCCGCGGCGAGGTCTGGCAAGCGGTCAAAGGCACCCTGACGGCCCTTTTGGATGGCGAACTCCACACCGTCCCGCAAGGGAATTCGATCACCATCCCGCGTGGCGCCATCCACGCCATGATCAATATCGGTAAAGAGCCGATCATCGTGCATGAAATTCAATCCGGTATTTGCCGCGAAAAAGATAATACGCGTTGGTTTGATCCATGCGGTGGCCGTCCTGTAACGCCATCGAGCGACGAGCGTGTTTTGCGCTCCATCGAAACAGTGAAACGCGAACTCATTGCCAAAAATCTTTTGGTCAGCCCACCGCAAGCAGACGCTCTTAAAGCGAAGGTCGGTTAATCCATGCGTATCGGCATCGACTTCGGCGGTACGAAAACCGAGATCATCGCGCTCGATGCCCGCAATGGCAAAGAACTCTATCGCCAGCGCATTCCAACTGTTCGGAATGATTACCAAGCAACCCTCCAGGCCATGAAAGGCCTGGTCGATACGTGCGAACAAACATTGGGCCAAAAAGGCACCGTGGGTGTTGCGATTCCCGGTTCGATTTCATCCGTGCACGGCAAAGTCAAAAACAGCAATTCCGTGTGGACCAATGGACATCCATTCGACAAAGATTTGTCCGAAGTTTTAGGCCGCCCCGTGCGTATGCAAAATGACGCCAATTGTTTTGCCGTGTCGGAAGCCACCGACGGTGCCGCTGCCGGTAAAAAATCAGTGTTTGGTGTCATTATCGGTACCGGTTGCGGTGGCGGCTTGGTGATGGATGGCGCCGCCGTACAAGGCTTCAATGGCATGGGCGGCGAATGGGGCCATAACCCACTGCCGATGCCCCGTGTGTTCATGGATCAAAAATCCAGCGACAAGCTTTTGAACAGTTTCGATCAGAATACCGGTATTGAACTCAACAAAACCATCTATCCAAACAAATCCGGTGTGCCCGAATATTTTACGACCGATATGGCGTGGAATGAATATCCAGGTGACTGGTGCTATTGCGGACGCCGTAATTGTCAGGAGCTGTGGATTTCCGGCACCGGTTTTAAAAACGACTATTTCCGCGTGACAGGTGAATCTTTATC
>DATCRN010000087.1:0-4984 GCA_036568945.1 Alphaproteobacteria bacterium
ACTACATCTGGTGCTGCAACGGCAGCCCAGCCACAAAAGCCCTAAATTCTGTGGATTTTAACGTCTTTGCGGCTTGAAAAACGCTTGTTTGGGCTGGTCCGGGTGCTATACCTGTAAAGGTACAAACAATTAGGAAAACTGCCATGAAATTGTCGATCAGCCGTGCTGACCTGATGCGTGCTTTGGGGCACGTGCAATCCGTCGTCGAACGCCGCAACACGATCCCCATTTTGTCCAACGTTCGTCTGCAGGCGAAAGAAGGCTCGCTTAGCCTCTCCGCTACGGACATGGATTTGGAAATCGTGGAATCAGTTCCTGCGACGGTGCAGGCTGTCGGCGCTACGACGGCACCGGCACACACGCTGCACGACATCGTGCGCAAACTGCCTGATGGGGCTACGATTGAAATGAATCTTGAAGGTGCAGGCGCGATGATGACCATTCGCGCGGGCCGTTCCAACTTCAAATTAGCTTGTTTGCCTGTTTCGGACTTCCCCGAACTTGGTGCGGGCGAGCTCGACGTCAATTTTTCTGTTCCTGCATCTTCAGTGCGCGATCTGATCGACAAAACGAAGTTCGCTATGTCGGCCGACGAAACGCGTTATTACCTAAACGGTATTTATGTGCATGCTGCCGATCACTCGGGTGTTGCTGTGTTGCGTGCAGTTGCGACCGACGGTCATCGTCTGGCCCGGTTCCAAATGCCATTGCCGGACGGCGCTCAGAAAATGCCTGGGGTGATTATCCCGCGCAAGACGGTGACTGAGCTTGGTAAATTGCTGGAAGAAGCAGCGGATAACGTAAAAATTTCTTTATCGGAAAACAAAATCCGTTTCTCCGTCGATCATATTGAGATGACGTCGAAACTGATTGACGGTACGTTCCCGGATTACGAGAAAGTTATTCCGAACGATAACAACAAAGTAATCGAAGTCGACCCGAAAATTTTTTCTGGCGCCATCGACCGCGTGTCGACCATTTCATCAGAAAAAACGCGTGCGGTGAAAATTACCATTAACGGCAAAGGCATGACCCTGTCGGCACAAAGCCCCGACGCTGGTTCCGCATCTGAAGAAATCGAGATCAATAATAACGACGTTGCGCTGGAAATTGGCTTTAATTCACGTTATCTGCTCGATATTACACAGCAGATCGATAGCGACGGTTGCCGCATGATTTTGGCGGATGGCGCTGGTCCTACAATTTTGCAGGATGCAGCCGATGAAAGCGCGTTGTATGTGCTCATGCCTTTGCGCGTCTAATTATTGAACGCGACAAAGTATGTTAAGTGGGTTGCAAACAGACCCCATAGTAAATAGGGGACTAATAAATACGCAGCGGGCTTAGATGCCCGCTGTGTCGCTAAGATGGTGGCGAGGATGGCCGCATCGATCCAAATGATGAGCCAAAATGCCGCGTGAAATGCGCCAAGCCCAAAGAATACTGGCGACCAAATATAATTGCCGGCTAGTTGCGCTATGAAGAAAACAAGGGCAGTTTTTGCGTCCGGATGTAGGCGATTTCGCCATAAAATCCAACCTGAAATCGCAATCATTGTATAAAGTGTTGCCCAAACAGGAGCAAACACCCAATCCGGCGGATTAAGTGGGGATTTAACGATATCTTGATACCAGCTGCCCACTGCATTTTCAGTCACAAAGTAAGATGTTAAAAATGCCAAAATCTGCAAAACAATGATGAAGATTGCGAGTTGCACCCATTTATTCATGGCGGATCCTTTTTCATGATCTAAGATAGTTAGACGATGACCGATAATCCAGATGCCGTTGCAGCGATTTTAAAGAACCTTTCGTATCTGAAAGATGCCGGAGCCCAAGCTTTGCAAGATTTGGCTGCCATTGTCACCTTGCGCGATTTAAAGGCGGGTGAGCAAATTATCCATGACGGCGATGCTGGCGAAGAAGCGTATTTGGTCATCAGCGGTGTTTTGGTGGTTAAGAAAAAATTGGAGGATGGGCGCGATAAATTGATTGCGTTGATCGGTCCCGGATCGATTGCCGGT
Organism: Alphaproteobacteria bacterium; assembly: GCA_036568945.1. Classification (GTDB taxonomy): domain Bacteria; phylum Pseudomonadota; class Alphaproteobacteria; order Micavibrionales; family UBA1664; genus UBA6145. The sequence goes on from DATCRN010000087.1 coordinate 2,024, forward strand.
GAAATGGCGCTTTTGACGCGTGATCCAAGGTCGGCAGATGTTTATGCACATATAGATAGCAAAGTCGCGGTCTTAAACAAAAAGGCGTTCGATTTATTTCGAGGATCGGGTCCGCACATTGCTGATAAGTTGCTGCGTGATATGACGCGCCGTCAGCGTGGAGCCATCAACCGTTTGCGCGATGCTAATTGGATGTTATTGCCAACGCGCCTTGCAATTACATTAGGTGATTTAGGTCGCGATTTTGGTATGCATGAAAATAATGCAGTGCGTATTACGCTGCCTTTAACCTCCACGGATTTGGCAGATTTGGCTGTGTGCACATCTAATGAAGCCGCCATGCTGCTGACCGAATGGGATATGAGTGGTTTCATAAAAAAAGATGGCGATTTGATTACGCTTTTAAAGCCGGAAGAGTTTTAGATGGCGTTTGTTAAATCCGTTCAACTGCATGCATTTCGCAATTATCGCGATACAGCGTTGCATGACTTACACGATGGTTTCATCGTCATCACTGGTAATAATGGCGCAGGTAAAACCAACATTCTTGAGGCTGTATCTCTTTTAACCCCGGGTCGTGGTATTCGCGGGGCCAAAACCGTCGAGTTAAAAAACCGCTTTTTGCCCGAGAGCGTCAAATGGGCTATTGCCGCTACAGCCGAAACGCCATTTGGTGAAGTTAAAATCGGCACAGGTGCCAAAGATAATTCTGACCGTCGCATTGCGCGCGTGAATGGCGCCGATTTAAAGGCCCTTGGTGATCTAGCCGATTATTTATCCGCTGTTTGGCTTACGCCACAAATGGATGGGCTATTTTTAGGCTCTGCAACCGATCGTCGCCGTTTTTTCGATCGCCTTGTTTATGCGTTCGACCCGGCTCATGCCGGTCGTGTGGCGCGGTATGAAAATGCGCTAACACAACGCGCGCGCCTATTAAAGGAGCAGCGTGAATCAGGTCGCACGGCAGACCCGAAATGGCTTACAAGTCTTGAACTTAACATGGCTGAAACTGGGGTTGCTGTATCTGCTGCACGTTTGCAGACGTTGGATAGCCTATCGTCTCATATAGGCAGTATTCTTGAGGGTACTGGGTTTCCCGTTGCTAATCTGGTGCTCGCTGGAGGTATCGAGGATGCACTTAAGAATACACCTGCGCTGGAGGTTGAAGACCGTCTGCGTGCGCAGCTGGAATCCTTACGCCCCCATGACATGCAAAATGGCAGTGCAGGAGCTGGGCCGCACCGCAGTGATTTGCAGGTATCGTTTGATGGTATGCCCGCTGCGCAATGTTCGACGGGCGAACAAAAGGCATTGCTAACTGGAATTATTTTAGCCCATGCCGTGCGTACCAAGCATGTACGAGATGCAGCACCGATCTTACTCTTGGATGAAATAGCGGCCCACTTTGACGAATATCGCCGCCTTGCTCTGTTTGACATTCTTTTGGGGCTTAATGCGCAAGTGTTCATTACCGGTACGGACGCGGCTTTATTCGCCAATATTCCAGGTGCGCGCCACATGCATATTGATGATGATTCTGTACGCGAAGCCGCTTAAAAATACGCTCAAAAATCAAAGCCTTTTAAAAGGCCTGAAAACCTTGGTTTTCCGCCATTTTCTGACCAAAAAAAACCGGCGTTTTTGCTTGGTTTTTTTGATCAAAATTGCTACTCTCTGCTCATCAATTTTTGGAAGAGAAAATGGCTGAATCCGCAGTGCAAACGACCCCTGAAAATCAAGAATACGGCGCAGAATCGATCAAGGTCTTAAAGGGCTTGGATGCTGTTCGTAAACGCCCTGGTATGTATATCGGTGACACCGATGACGGCTCGGGTCTGCACCACATGGTGTATGAAGTGGTCGATAACGCAATCGATGAATCGCTTGCGGGACACTGCGATGAAATCTATATCGCACTCAATGCGAACGGATCTGTCACTGTGCGCGATAATGGCCGCGGCATTCCGGTAGATATTCATAAATCTGAAGGTGTCTCGGCTGCCGAAGTCATTATGACCCAGCTCCACGCTGGTGGTAAATTCGACCAAAACTCCTATAAAGTTTCCGGCGGTTTGCACGGTGTGGGTGTGTCAGTTGTGAACGCTTTATCCGAGTATCTGGACCTTAAAATCCACCGTCAGGGCAAAGAATGGTTTATGCGCTTTAAGCACGGCGATGCTGAAGCGCCCTTGAAAGCTATTGGTGATTGGACCGGCCGCAACGGTACGGAAGTGACGTTCTTGCCGTCCCCGCAAACCTTTACCAAAACAGAATTCGATTTTTCCACACTTGAGGACCGCTTCCGCGAACTCGCGTTTCTGAACTCCGGCGTCAATATCCGTTTCGTCGACCTTCGTTCCGAAGAGCCGAAAGAAGTTCGCTTCCATTTTGAAGGCGGTATTGCTGCGTTCGTCGATTGGTTGGATCGTAACAAACAACCATTGTTTAAACCGAGCATGGCAATGCATGGTGAAAGCGGTGGCATTACCGTCGAAGCATCCATGGAATGGACCGATGCGTATCACGAAACGATGCTGTGCTTTACTAACAATATTCCGCAACGTGATGGTGGTACGCACTTGGCCGGTTTTCGTGCGGCGCTGACTCGTTGCATCAACAAATATGCCAACGATACCGGCCTGCTTAAAAAAGAGAAAATCGAGCTGACCGGCGAGGATATGCGCGAAGGTCTTACTTGTGTGCTGTCCGTTAAGGTTCCGGATCCGAAATTCTCGTCCCAAACCAAGGATAAACTGGTCTCAAGCGAAGTTCGCCCGGTTGTTGAAACTGTCATTGCCGATAAATTCGGCACATGGCTGGAAGAAAATCCACAAGACGCCAAAAAGATTGTCGGCAAGATCGTTGAGGCGGCAACGGCTCGGGAAGCTGCCCGCAAAGCGCGTGATCTGACGCGCCGCAAAGGCATTTTGGACATATCCTCCCTGCCTGGTAAATTAGCGG
>DATCRN010000088.1:0-3592 GCA_036568945.1 Alphaproteobacteria bacterium
GTCATTTGGACCAGGGCGCGCTGCAAATCATGCATCAAGTGCGTCATTACGATAACGATATTTATACATGGCTGATCGGCCGTATGACGCCATCCGCCATGACGTATGAGCAAAAAATTGCAACGAACGGCACGATCGAAAAACGCCGCGCCGTCATGAAGGCCTTACCTGTCATCAGTGACGTCATTTCGTCATCGGAAGAGCGTACATGGGATCGATTTACCGATGCGATCGACCAAGGCAGCAATTTGTTGGATATGATCAACACAGCTTTAAACGATTGGAACGATCGGGAAGGGCCGGTTGAACTTACAGCCGAAACATTGAGCTGGCTTACCGGCAAACGCAAACCATTTACCATTGAACGACAAAAACCGGCACAGCCAGGGCTTATTCCACCTAAAGAAAAGCTGCCATTGATATCTTATTTGCCCGGTTTAAACGCTCTTCCGCGGGATTGGCGACCCAAGACAGCCGGTGAACTATCAACGTTTAGGTTAGTGGCTTCGCTCCTGTCGACTTATGAGCGCGCCACGCAAAAATCGAAAATTGAGCTGACCAAAGAGTTTATTGAGGCTGTCCGTAATCCTGATAGTTTACCACCGCTCTTCTTAGGTTACGAAGAAACACCTAAAGGTCAAAAGCCAGTTCGTAAAAAACCATCCAAAAACGTCTACGAAAATTTGGATGCTATTGGGCGCAGATTACACAGTAATCGTGTCGGCGATTTTGAAGATAAAGTCAGCAGCCAGATCATTCTGCCGGAAATTTTCCGTCAAGCCGCCGTTATGGGCATTGATCAAGATTATCTAAGATCTCAACGAGATGAGCGCACGGATGCTAAATTGATTGAGATTTGGGAACTTGATCTGCAACCACGTCTATTTAGAAATTTATCACTGATAAAAATTGCTAGCTTGAACATGCGTTGGCACAGCATTAGAGAAAATTTGGAACGCCGAACGGATAGCATTAATGATCCTGTTACCTGGCCTGCCTTGTTTCCGCCCATGACATTGGCGGATGGCGTACGGCTTGAATGCCTTGTCGACAATATTACGCTTCGCACAGAGGGTCACCGTATGGACCATTGTGTAGGCAATTACGCGTATCAGTGCGCGTTTGCAAAAAGTCATATCGTGTCCTTAAAAGCACCTGATGGTACGTGGCAAACGACCATGGAATTGGTTGAGGATGGAGAAGGTCGTGAGCTGATTGTACGTCAGCATTATGGTCCGTCTAATAGTCTAGACCTTGATCCACAAGCTTTGCGCGCTGAACAAGAATTATTGGCGTATTTAAAAACAGCGGAAATTGATTGGGATGCGATTGATGTATCGCGCGCCAAACACGCAGCCGATCCAAACCTTGAACTGAAATTACAAATTGGATTTGATCACGTCGATCAAAAAACATGTAACGATGTTTACGACGCCTGGCGCGGGGCTATGCCGATCATGTTCCCGGATCAAACATTGCCGCAATATTTACGCCGAACGGGTTTGTGGCGCGGCATTCAACGCAAACTGCGCAGCTTCAACGCGGCTTAATTACCTTCCCACCAGGTTTCCAACACGGAACCGTATAATGGCGGATTTTCGGGGTGTTTGAGGCCTTTCCAATAGGCCCAATAATCACGCCCGATGGTGAAGAGGGGCACGAAGAGGTTAGCGGCCATCACTTGTTGATCCAATTTACGGGCGGCAGCGATTAAATCGGCGCGCGTCACCGCCTTGGCTACTTTGGCTGCAGATTGATCGATCAACGGATCGCACACGCCGCTGTAATTTTTTGAGCCGCCTGTTTTTGCAGCATCGCATGACCAATAAATCATCTGCTCCGTTCCGGGCGATAGCGTGTTGATCCAGTAATGAAGCACAACATCGTAATCGTAAGATGCGAGCGCCCCCGCGAATTGTGCAGCATCGACTGTGCGCACATTGGCGGTAATGCCAAGGCGTTTTAAACTGTTCACGTAAGACAGCGCGATTTTTTCATCGGCGGCGGATGCCAATAAAATTTGGAAGATGAAGGGCTGACCATCCGGCCCGACACGCTGGCCGTGCTTGATGACATAGCCGGATTTGATGAGGAGTTCATCTGCCTGCTTCATGGCATCCCTACGGTCCAAAGTGGCGGATTTGCTTGGATTGGCGAGTTCCGTGCCGGGGAAAATGCTGGTAATGCGTTTGCCTGCATTGCGATAGACCGTTTGATTCACGAAGTCGGCATCGAAAGCCATATTGAGGGCGCGGCGTACATTGATTTGATCAAACGGTTTGCGGCGTAGATTGAAAATGAAACCTTTGACCCATTCCGGGCGACCATGCGGGATCGTTTCTTTGGTCACGTTTGGGCTGGTGTCCGCATAAGCGGTTTGCCATTTGCCGACATCGAATTCGCGGCGCACATCGACCTCGTGCGCTTTGAACGCTTCGAGGGCCACGGCATCATCGCGGTAATAGTCGAACACCAAGCGATCAAAATTATTTTGACCAACGCGGGTGATGTTGTCTGCGGCCCAATCGTCGCGCACTCGTTCATATTCGATCTTGCGGCCAGGATTGACGTTACGCACGCGGTAAGGGCCAGACCCAACGGGGTTTACAAGCGTTGTTTCATCGAAATTACGGCCTTCCCAAATATGTTTGGGTAAGACCGGCATCATCGCCAAAATCATCACTGTTTCCCGGTCGTAGCCGGGACCCAAGTCAAACCGCACTGTGCGGGCATCAGGAGTCGTGACTTTGGAAACCAATTGATACACACGGCGCATATTCGGTTTGCCGAATTTTTTGAGCGTCTCGAATGTAAATTCAACATCATCGGCATTGATTTGCGTGCCGTCGTGGAATTTGGCCTTGGGGTTTAGATAAAAGGTGATAGACGACCGGTCTTCGGGCACCAACATTTTTTCAGCGATCAAGCCATAGAGCGTAAACGGTTCATCCCACACACGCGCCGCGAGGCGATCGTAGACATAGTCGAGACCGACTGCTGCTTTGCCCTTAAGGGTGTAGGGGTTAAGCGTATCAAAGGTGCCTGCAACAGATTGCGTCAGCGTTCCACGCTTCGGGGCTGCAATGTTCACATAGTCGAGAGCCTTTGCATTCTTGTCGTATTTGGGTTGTCCATGCATCGCAATCGCATGCACAGGTTTATCGGCGGCGAAGGCGGGCGCCGCACATAACAAGACGGCAATGATGAGTGCGCGGATCATGCCGCTAATTTAAGATTCAATTGTGTGTTTGCGAGGGCAGCCAGCGATGTTTGCGGTCTTGGACCGATATGGCTGATGACTTCAGCGGCGGCTAACGAGGCTAATTTGCCGCAAGTCGGCAGATCCATACCGCGCGCCAAACCAAAGAGGAAGCCAGCAGCGTATTGATCGCCGGCGCCGGTGGAATCTTCGACTGATGGTGCAGGGTGGCAGGCGACCTTGAAGGTTTGATCGTGGGAGACAATTAGGGAACCGCTCGCGCCTTGGGTAATCGCGGCGATATCGCATTTGCCGCGCACAGCTTCGACGGCTTCATCTAAAGTTTTGGTTTGATAGAGGGCGATCAACTCGTGCTCATTCGCAAACACGATG
>DATCRN010000089.1:0-3472 GCA_036568945.1 Alphaproteobacteria bacterium
CCGGATTCCATGAATGCCGCAAAGATGTTTCCTCTAAAGCGGCCGCCTTGGCTTCGCGCTCGTCCATCTCGTCGGCTTTTTGATGCGCAAGATTGACCAAATCCTTTTCATTGTCGCGCAGATAGCCGAGCTCTTGCACGACTTCTAAAACCGCATATGTGTGCCTGTAGCCTTCCATTTTTCTGCTATGTAGCGTGTGAACAAGATCGATCTGCTCCGCCAAAATCATGCTGGCGCGGCCAGGATGGCCGGCATCGAGTGCCGCGCGGAATCTTTCATCCCAACTTTGATGTTTTTCACTGGCCATGAGAATCCCCTTTAAACCCTATCGGCTCCAAGATACAAAATCAGGGTAAATAATATGTTAAATTTAGGGTTTTTTGCCGATTTGTTTTTCTAGGGCTTCGGCCAGACGTTCCAGGGAGGTCACAGCCTTTAAAAGCAAGGGCCGGGCCGCCGGATCGGGCTGCTTTTTAAGTTCCGCGTGCAGGACTTTGGAATCCGCGTCCATGGTTTGCAGGTTGACCTTTTTGCCGTCGTGGACGCTTTGAATTGCACCCTCCACCCGGGTGATTAAGGCCTCAAGTTTTTGCAGGGTCGGTGACATGCTTTGCCAGCTCCTCTTTTAAAACGGCATCGAAGGGGTTTGGTTCGCCGTTCGCTTGATAGACATAGGCCAGGATCTCGCCTACGGCCATAAGTGCCTCCGTGGGTATGGGGGAATCCAGCTCAAATTCAGCCAAAAGTTCTGCCAAATTGGCATCTTCCCGGACTTTGATGCCGTTGGCGAAGGCGATTTCGAGGATTTTTTCGGCAACCGCCCCGCGGCCTGCCGCGGCGACTTCGGGCACGAGGCCCTTATCCGAACGGTCCACAAGAGCGACGGCTGTCATGCGCTTGGGAATTGCCTGCGCATTCAAGGGCTTAAGGGGATCTTCGCGATCGAAGCCGTCTAAAGGTGGGTCTGTATCGGGCATTTGGCACGTTTCTCGCAATACTCAAGTGGCAATAGGTGGAAATAACAATACCAAACAAGAGCGAGATAAAAAATGATGCTCAATGGAATTGGCCTTTTCAAAGGCATTACAGCAAAAATGAACTGGCTTGACCAGAACCAGCGCGTGATCGCCCAAAACGTGGCGAATGCGGATACGCCGGGATACCAATCGATGGCGCTCGAAAAAGTCGATTTCGCTTCGCTGATGAATACGGGCCCAAGCCGTGGTGCCAAACTGCAAATGGCATCGACAGACTCAGGTCATTCGATCGGCGGCGCCAGTGATGGCATGGGCAGACTTGGCAGCGATGCACAAAAAGTGAAATACGAAGCAAGTCCGGATGACAACGCAATCGTCATCGAAGAGCAATTATTCAAAGCCAATCAAAACGCGTCCGATTACCAGTTGGCGACAAATCTGTACCGCCGCAATGCAGGCATGCTCCGCATGGTTCTGCAAGGATCGCGATAGAAGAGGAAGGGTAAGTCATCATGGAAATCATGGACGCAATTGGAATTTCGGCATCAGGTATGCACGCGCAAGGCGACCGTCTGCGCATCATTTCTGAAAATATTGCCAACGCCGATACGGCCGCAACCGCGCCGGGTGAAGATCCGTACCGCCGCAAAACGATCACGTTTAAAAATGCGATGGATAAAGAACTTGGTATTGATACGGTCAAAACCGACAAAATCACCGAAGACATGAAAAGCCCATTCAAACTGCGCTTTATGCCGGAACATCCAGGGGCTGATGAAAACGGCTATGTGAAGCTGCCGAATATCAACACCTTAATCGAAGTCATGGATATGCGGGAAGCGCAACGGTCTTACGAGGCAAACCTGGGCATGATCGAGATCGCTAAAGGCATGATGAACCGCACCCTTGATTTATTGCGTGGTTAACGCGGTGGATTTGTTGCGCGGCTAAAACGCGCTATATTGAATATAGGAGAATCAAAATGGCAGCAGATGGAATCGGTAAGGCAGCAGGGGCGATTAACGCGTACCTGAACACGTCTAAAATCACCGACAAGGGCGTGAGCTCCGGCGAAGATGATAAGTTTTCGTTTGGCTCGATGATCAAAAATACGATCGATCAAGTCGTCCAAACCCAAAAGAAGTCGGAAGCGATTTCGGCGCAAGCCATTACGGGCAAAGCAAACCTGACCGACGTGGTTCAAGCGGTGACCGAAGCAGAAATGACCCTGCAAACCGTCATGACCGTGCGCGACCGTCTTGTATCCTCATACCAAGACATCATGCGGATGCCGATCTAATCGAGAACGTAGAAATTATCCAAGTTCGGGCCCGGTTTTGGGCCCGGATTCATTTTGGCGTGAATATTTTGCGCAGCGCGCTTGCCTGACATATGCGCGGACGACATGCCGCCCGCACCATCGGTGGAATAACAGGCGCCTTCGCCAATGAAGGATAAGGTGCTGCTACCTCCGCCCCCGAAACGGGTATTATTTTCGGTCATAACGCCCTGGCGTTTATTGCCGGGCAGGGCGGCTGTATAGGCGCCTAGTGCCAATGGATTGGTATTCCAGTCGGAAACAAACATGGGGCCGTCCGAATAGTCCGTAACACCGTTTAACTGCGGAATTTTTTTCATGAGTTCTTTGAGGGCGCCAATCTGATTTTTCATTTCCGCTTTTTCAAACCGAAGGGCAAGGTCGCCGCCCATAAGGAAGGTAATACCTGCCGTGCCGTTGCTATATAGGTGCGCGAAGGCAGGCGGTTGGCCGTTGATGGCAATGTCGATATGGGTATCTTTTTTAATGTTGTTCTTGGTAAAAAATTCTTCCTTTACCGGTAGAAAAACTTTGGTCATTGGTACGCTGCCAATGCCGTCCATTTGTTTTTGCGTATCGGGCGACAGCGGTGGATCGAAATTGATAAGGCCCTTTTTCAAAACGGCCAGCGGCACCGACATGGCGACGTGCGCCGCGCTGTATTGTCCGCCCTCGGAATCAGATAGCTGATATCCGCTTTTTGTTTGCATGACATCGGTGATGCGGACGCCGGTTTTGATCGTGACTCCGGCTTCCAAAGCTTCCTTTGCCATGCGGTCGATGATTTGTTGATTTCCGCCTTTGACCTGTACACCACCAGGACCATTTGGATCGCTGAAATAATCGGTACAGGAAATTTTATCAGGACCCGTTGCACCCATCCAGCATTGCGCCATGAAATCGGCAAAAGCCTTTGAATTTTCAGTGCCGATATATTTGTTTTGCAGTTCCGCAAGACTGATATCTTTATCTGGATTTTCAGTGGAAAATTTTTCCCAGGCATCCGCAAACACCTGAAAATTCTCTTCACGGAATTCAGGGCCTTTAATGCCTTCGGCGGTCACAGCATGGATATTTTCGACTGTATCAACTGAATATTTCAAATCCGGATAGCGTGGTTTTGCCCATTCCCAAAACTGGTTGGCTTCGCCACCATGCATCCAGTGCGCGCCTGCAT
>DATCRN010000090.1:0-2447 GCA_036568945.1 Alphaproteobacteria bacterium
CGAAGAGCGCATTTTACATGTCTACGGAAAAGTTCATAAGGATTTCGATAAGGAGCAAGTACCTTTAGAAAAAATTATAGAAGGTACAAAACATTCAAGGAATGGTCGTTTGCCCCTAGATAATTATGAGGAACGTCACGCCTATCTACATTATAAACAGCAGATACTTGATAAGGTCTATGAATCTATTGATCAGATATCAACTATTGATGATGTTGATCAGGACAGATGCGATAAGCAAAAACAACAAGAGATTCAAAATTTAGCTAAGACTAAAATAAAAGAAGCCGATATTGTTTATATACTGGGTTTTGGTTTCGATGAAAAAAACTGCGAGCGTATAGGTTTGCAAGCCTTGGCAGGTAGTAATTCTGGTCCAGAAAGAAAAATTTATTTTACGAATTTCCAAAACAAAAATCTTATTAACAAAAAAGCATCTCGTCTTTTCTTGAAACAGCCTGATTTATTTTTGCCGCCAAACTTCATTCAGAAGCGAAGTATGTCGCTGCCCATTTTTCAATACTATGAAAAGAGCGTGAAGGATGTTTATGGCGCTTTGGAATCCGATTTCGATTTTCTGTAGATTAATGCAGGATTATTATCCTATAATATCAGCATGAATTTTGATAGTCAAACCCACCCCACCGCTCAAACAACCAATCAAACTCCGCCATTCGATCTTGCAATAGAAAAAACGACGAAAAACGAACTGAGTAACTCAGATTTGCCAGTAAAAAGAAGGGCTTGGGGAGCGCGGCGTAGGGCTGTACGTCGGGCGTACGTGGTGGTTGAACAGCCTTGGGAGCGGTCGACGGGGCCGAAAACCCCAGCGGGTAAGGCCGTATCCGCTGCCAATGCCACCAAGACCGGGTGGTTTAGCGCGGAAAATCGGGAAGCGCTTAAGCGCCTCAGCGCCGTGCTAACGGCCCAGGCCAAATTCGTTCGGGATCTCGTGGCCGCACATAAGGCACACCTAAGTTGCGCGATAGGACGAACAGAATAGACTCATATGCCATGACGACAGACACGCCCCTTTGGACCCCGACTCATCATCAAATCTCCATCACGCGCCTAGAGGCGTTTCGCCTTCAGGCCGAAAAAATTGCAGGCAAATCGCTTTCCGATTACGACGCGCTCCACGCATGGTCGGTTGATGACCGCGCCGCTTTTTGGAATCTGGTGTGGGATTTTTGCGATGTGATCGGGGAGAAAGGCGCGCGCGTTCTCGAGAACGCCGATCTGATGTCGCCCGTTTCCCCGCGCGCAGAGTTTTTCCCGGATGCGAAACTCAACTTCGCTGAAAATCTTCTTCGCAAGCGCGATGACAGTAACGCGATCGTCTTTCGTGCGGAGGATCGCATCACACGTCATATGTCGCACCGCGAACTTTATGATCGCGTCTCACAACTCACGTCTTATTTGCTAAGTGTAGGTGTCGGCCAGGGTGACCGCGTCGCAGGATTAATCTCGCATATGCCGGAAGCGATCATCGGGCATCTGGCGGCGTCAAGCATCGGTGCGATTTGGTCGTCGGCATCGCCCGATTTCGGCGTGCAAGGTGTGGTCGATCGTTTTGGTCAAATCGCACCCAAAGTGTTGATTGCCAACGACGGCTATTACTATAACGGCAAGGTGATCGACTGCCTGCCGAAACTGGCCGAAATCCAAGGGAAAATCGATGGTTTGGAACGCATTCTGGTGGTGCCCATGCTGAACGCGAAGCCCGATTTATCGGCGCTTCATAACGCAGCAAACTTCGATGAAGTCTTAAACAGTTTTTCGCCCAAGGATATTTCCTTCGCGCGTCTGCCGTTCAATCATCCACTGGTCATCATGTATTCATCCGGCACTACCGGCGTGCCCAAATGCATCGTGCACGGCGCGGGCGGTACACTCTTGCAGCATATGAAGGAACATCAATTACAATGCGATGTGAAGCCGGGGGACAAAGTTTTCTATTTCACCACCTGCGGATGGATGATGTGGAACTGGCAAATTTCTGCACTTGCCTCTGGCGCATCGCTTCTGACGTATGACGGTTCACCCTTCTACCCGAATGCCAATGTGTTGTGGGATTACACCGCAGGTGAAAACACGACGCTCTTCGGCACCGGCGCCAAATACATCGACGCGATTAAAAAGGAAAATTTGCGTCCGCGCGATACGCATGTGCTGGCATCACTTCGCACTATGACATCGACGGGATCCCCGCTCGTGCACGAAACCTTCGATTACGTTTATGACGCGATCAAGCCGGATCTGCATTTGGCATCGATTTCCGGCGGCACGGACATTATTTCCTGCTTCGTTTTGGGCAATCCCATCTCCCCCGTGTATCGCGGAGAAATCCAAGGGCCCGGCCTCGGCATGGCGGTCGAAGTGTTCGACGATACCGGCAAACCCATTCCGCCCGGCGCAGGTCAGGGGGAGCTTGTGTGTACCAAGGC
>DATCRN010000091.1:0-2956 GCA_036568945.1 Alphaproteobacteria bacterium
ATACGCAACAGGGTTGGTTCATTCCATACCATTTCCTGGCCAGGCGCAGGCGCAGGGGCCAAAACGAAATCCGCATGCTGTTCGACACCGTCAAATACGTCGCCGAGTTTGACATTGTTTGATTTCACAGTGACTTCGGCGCGGGCAAAGGGACCGGCGAATGCATGATCGATGCCGCACATCAAAAGGCCCATCACTAAAGTCGCCATCAAAATGGCGGCCAGGAGTTTGGTTGCCAAACGCGCGGACAGCGCGTTTGGGTTGATGCGTTTTTCAAGTGCGAAGGTCAGCGTAGCCATCTTAGTCACCCTTTAGCTGATTATCTCAACTGCGTTAGCGTGCCCAGCATGTCATCCGACGTCTGGATCACTTTGGAGTTCATTTCATAGGCGCGTTGTGCCGTGATCAGCGTGGTGATTTCATCGACCACGTTCACGTTCGATTGTTCGCGCGCGCCCTGTTGCAATTTGCCGAAGCCAACATCGGTTGGATTACCAGCTGTCGGTGCACCGGATGCCGGCGTTTCCAAGAGGATGTTGTTACCGATCGCTTCTAAGCCCGCATCGTTTTGGAATGTTGCGAGTTGGATTTGGCCAATTTCTTGAACGGCCGTCTGGCCCGCGACTTTAACTTGAACAATGCCGTTTTCGCTGATGCTGACATCGGTCACATCATCAGGAACGGTTAAGGACGGTTCGATCGGGTATCCTTGTGCGTTCACGATCTCGCCTTCCGCATTCAACTGGAAGGAGCCATCGCGTGTATAACCAATCTGGCCATCCGGCAATGTGATTTGGAAGTAACCGCGGCCGGCGATGGCGATATCGTAGAAGTTACCGGTCATCGAAATGGTGCCTTGTTCATTGATACGGTACACGGAACCCGGTTTGACGCCGAGACCCAGTTGAATGCCCGACGGAACAATCGTGCCGACATCGGACGACGTGATGCCTGGGCGCACTTTGTTTTGATAAATCAAATCCTGGAATTGCGCGCGCTGGCGTTTGAAGCCGGTCGTCGTCATGTTCGCAATGTTGTTGGAGATGACATCAACGTTCATCTGCTGGGCTTGCATGCCGGTGGCGGCGATATCGAGGGACAACATGGTATTTTCTCCTTATAAAATCTTTATCTGTTACGAGCCTGAGGTCAGGGTACGAATGGTTGAGCGCAATCTGTCATGTTCGTTTTGCAACAGGCGCGACACGGATTGATAATTACGGCTGACTTCGATCATGTCAGTCATCTCGATCACGCCTTGGGTGTTGGACCCTTCCTGTGCGCCCTGAATGACGCGTGTGCGTTCAGATGGAGTTGGCGTTTCTTGCGTGGAATAGAGTGTGTTTCCAACCGGCGTCATTTTTTGCAGATTGGAAAAATCGACAACCATCAAAGAACCGATGACACCCTGGTCGGTCGCAATCGTGCCTTTTTCATCGATTTTCACATTGGTCGTGCCGGCGGGAATCGTGATCGTGCCACCACCTGCATCCAGAACCGGATAACCTTGTTGCGTGACCAGCGTATTGTCTGCGTTCACCGCAAATGCGCCTGCGCGGGTATAAAATGTTTTTGCTCCCGGACCTTGGACGCCCATATAACCGGTCCCTTCCAGCGCAACATCGAATTGATTGTCAGTGCGCTTGATCGGACCGTTGGTATTGACGCGGTAATTGCCGTAGTCCAGCACCATCGACATGGTTTCATTCATGCCTTTGGGCTTGTCCAAATATTCGGCAAACAGAATTTTGTTCGCCTTGTAGCCCGGCGTGTTGATGTTGGCGATGTTGTTGGCAATCAGGGACATATGTTCCTGAAGCGCTATCTGTCGGGATAAACCGATATAGATCGTATTTTCCATGACTAAAAATCCACCTTGGTATTCGTTATCGTTAAGGTGGTATTTGCACAGGGTGTGCCAGCACAAAAAATAATCACGATTTCAAAATCTTAGGCTTAACGATCCAGAGCGCTAGCGCCCCATTTCCTGAGTCGCTTCAATATGACCAACCGATGGGAACGGTAAAAATTGCCGGGCTAGATGCCGCTGCAAAACCGTGTTACTTTTGAAAGACTTAACTCCAACATGGGTTCATCCATGGCAAAAGACGACGAAACAGATGCAGCGCCCGCAGACGGCGAAGAGGTAAAGCCGCTTGATGATGAAGAAGGCGGGAAGAAAGGCCTTACCGCCAAAAAACTTCTGATGATTGTGATCCCGGTTTTGGTGCTTGGGGTTGCCGCTGCTTTGTATTTCACCGGCGTGCTTGATGGCAGCAAAGAAGAAGGTAAAGAGGGCGAGCATGTTGAAGCGTCCGCCGAAGGTGGTGCGGGTGGTGAAGGCGGCGAAGGCGGTGGTGTGCCGGGCGCCATTTTCATGGAAGTACCGGACTTGCTGGTAAACCTAAGCAATACAGGTGGTCAGGGTCGTTTCCTTAAACTTAAAGTGAAACTTGAAGTTGGATCTCAAGAAGATTTGACCAAATTAGAATCGGTAGCGCCGCGTGTCGTCGATCAATTCCAGACTTTTTTACGGGAAATGCGCGTTCAGGATATGCGCGGCTCCGCCGGTATTTACCGTCTGCGCCAAGAACTGCTGTATCGCGTGAATTTGGCGGCCGCGCCGGTCAAGGTGAAGGACGTTCTGTTCCAAGAAATCCTGATTCAATAACCATTCTGGCACGATCTGTGCTATATTCTTAACTAAGGTTAACTTTAGAACACGAAACCATGGCTGATACGACAGACACGGATCCGAATTTGGCTGCCGCCGCAAGCGCGGGCGGTGAAGGCGATACGCCTATGTCTGATGAAGAAAAAGCCATGATGGCCGAATGGGAGGCAATGGCCTCTTCCGCGCTCGGTGTTGATGGCCAACCGGCCGAAGACGACATTGCCGCTGCCATGGAAGGCGGCGACACCAGAATTCTCAATCAAGATGAGATCGATAGTCTTC
>DATCRN010000092.1:0-4361 GCA_036568945.1 Alphaproteobacteria bacterium
GTTCTAAGCCCTTCATTTTGGCCAGCGCGCCCGATGTGCCGTAACCGTTCCGATCGGATGGAAATTGCCACATCGTAAGCTCGGTATCCTCTTTTAGTTTGGTTAGGGTGACGTCTAAGACTCCCTCGTAAAAAGCTTTGGCGCGGTCCATATCGGAGACATAGATTTCAAACCAACGGACGGGATTCATGGCATATTCCTAGTAAGGGTTAGGGTGCCACTTAAATATAAGCGAAAGTCATTGAGAAAAGCGGGAAAAAAGTCCTAAATTACATCCCTCATGAGTCTCGAATCTGGAATAGCCACCATCAAAGCGCAAGCCAAGCTGCTGCCCGAAACACCGGGCGTGTACCGCATGCTGGGCGAAGGCGACCGGGTTTTATATGTCGGCAAGGCGCGTGCGCTCCGTCGCCGCGTCACGTCTTATACGCAGCAAGAGCGACTAACGAAGCGTCTAATGCGCATGGTAGCGGAGACTGTGCGGATGGAAATCATCCATACACATACGGAAGTCGAAGCGCTGTTGCTTGAGGCTAATCTGATTAAGAAGCTCAAGCCTCATTACAATATTCTTTTAAAAGACGATAAATCGTTCCCGTATATTCATATTGAAAGCGAGCATGATTTCCCGAAGCTGGAAAAATTTCGCGGCATGCAACGCAAGGGTGGCGATTTTTTCGGTCCTTTCGCATCGGCCTATTCCGTCAATGAGACGATTGCGCTTTTGCAAAAAGTTTTTCAATTACGCAATTGTTCGGACACGATTTTTTCCAGTCGCACACGGCCGTGTCTGCAATATCACATCAAAAGATGCACAGCACCGTGTGTTGATTATGTGACACGCGAGCAATATGCAGCGCAGGTGGAATTGGTACGCGATTTCCTATCCGGCAAAAGCCGCGATGTGGTCGACCGTTTTTCGGCGGCCATGGAAAAGGCCAGTGAAGACCAAGATTATGAGGAAGCGGCCAAATATCGCGATCATATTCGTGCGCTGTCGCATATTCAATTGCAGCAAGACATTAACGTCCTATCCATGGGCGATGCGGACGTGTTCGCTTTGGTGCGTAAGGAAGGACAAGTATGTGTTCAAGTTTTCTTTTTCCGCGCTGGTCAGAATTTCGGCAACCGATCTTACTTCCCGCGCGCATCCGAAGATGACAGTGATGTCGATATTTTAGAAGCATTCCTGCCGCAATTTTACGCCAACAGGCCGCCGCCGAAGACAATTTTGTTGTCGCAGGACATTCCGGAAGACAATTTGATCGAAAAGGCGCTGCAAGAATTGCACCAGTTGCCTTACAGTATTGCTGTGTTGGCACCCGCGCGCGGCGATAAACGTCGTGTTATCGATTTTGTGTTGAATAACGCCAAGCTAGCCTTAGAGCGTCATTTGATCGAGCGGGCAGGCGATGCCGTAGGCTTAAGCAAGGTTCAAGAAATTTTTGAGTTAGACGATATTCCGCAGCGCATCGAGATTTATGATAACGCGCACGTCCAAGGAACCAATAAAGTCGGCGGTATGGTCGTTGCTGGACCAGAGGGCCTGCGTAAAAACGCTTATCGTAAGTTCAATATCAAATCAGATGTTGAGGGCGATGATTATCAAATGATGCGCGAAGTGATGACGCGCCGTTTTGGCCGCGCCATTGAAGAAGGGCTGCAGGGTGATGCAGAATTTTGGCCGGATTTGCTGTTGATCGATGGTGGCGTTGGACAATTGAATGCCGTGTATGAAGCGCTTGCGGCGCTTGGTGTCGATGAAGACGTGCATGTGGTCGCGATTTCTAAAGGGCCGGACCGCAATGCCGGACGGGAATGGTTTCACCAACGAGGCAAAGAACCATTCCAACTGCCGGTGGGTGATGTGGGACTCATGTATATGCAGCGTCTGCGCGATGAGGCGCACCGTTTTGCCAATGGGGCGCACGCAGCGCGTCGCGGCAAGTCGATGATTGCTTCATCCTTAGATGAAATTCCCAATATTGGACCAACGCGGAAGAAGGCGCTGCTTGCGCATTTCGGTTCAGGTAAAGCGGTTGAGAATGCAGGCTTGAAAGATTTGCAAGAAGTGCCTGGGATTTCAAAATCCGTCGCGCAACAGATTTACGATCATTATCACGGGTCTTAATTGTCATCCCGAGCAGAGTGAGGGATAGGTTACTTCGGGGAGCGGTCGCGTAAAACTTGACCCATCGTCTTTAACGCGGCCGGCTCAAGATTGGTCATCCGATCCTGAACGCGTTTCATATCACCGGCCATGGTTTGGGCGCGGATAGCCTCGGACGTTACAAAGTCTTCGATCAATTTGATCAGATCCTTCACATCGACTGTTTGACCATCCGCGGTCATATTATAGTTGTGACGGTTGGTATAATTTGACGGAATATCGTTGCGGCTTATGAAGACGCCTTGATGGCCATTAGTGTGGTCGATTTTGATTTCGATGACCGCTTCCTGCATTTCATCGATTGTGTCCGGTTTGTTGAAAAACGGCATCGCTTGATAACGCGCCATAATACAGGGCAAGTAAACTTGATAGGTCCGATAGCTTGATTGCCCATTGATGAAGGTGCGGAGCAATTGTTCGTTATCCGTATTGATCATTGTTCGTGCTGCCAATTCCAACGTATCGAAATAGGCGTAAAGCGCATCGTCTAAGTCTTTGTAGGGGGATGCCCGCTGTACAGCATCATCAAAATCGTCCATCTGATAACCCTTGTATAATTATGACAATCGGCCTGAGAATAGGCGAATGCCTGGCAAAGCGCAAATTTGGCTTTGGGGTTTCTAAAGTGTCACTTTAAGCCATTGAGACGCCTGTGGAGGGATGGTAGCTATCAGCTTGCAACACAAGAGAATTTTATTTCTTCTTCAAAAATATTTTCAAAACGGAATCTTGATTTCCGAAAAAATCCCGTGCTAGGGTGCCTCCCATCACTATAAGCGGAATGATTGTTTTAAGAGCCTCAATCGGGCTTAAAGACCACTCGCTTTTTGTGTCAGGTGTAACTTAAAGGACGGGGTACTAAAGCCGTGTTTCATAAAAGAAATTCTGACAGCGCGTTCCCGGGTGCATTCCCAGGCCAAACGCAAAATCCTGGAGGCCAAGCTCCTATTAATCCGTATACACCTCGTTCGGCTGCTGTTCGGCCCTATGTTAGTGCCGCTGCCGCTCAAACGAAAACCACAACTCTCAACAACAATCATTCCACACAACAAGAAGGACAAAGCGCCATGAACGCCCAGAATAACGAAACATCTGCTCCGCAAACCAACACCTCGAATACGGCTCGCGCCGATATTCCGGGCGCAATGCCTTATGGCCGTCCGGCAGCTCCCGCTATGGGCGCTTACGGTGCATCGTCCATGCACACAGCTGCTTACAACCCGTACGGTTCGGGCCGCAAACTGATCATCGGCGAAGGCATCACGATGTCCGGCGAAATCGAGCATTGCGATCACTTGATTGTTGAAGGCACAGTTCAAGCCACCTTAAAAGACGCAAAACTGCTCGACATCTCCGAAGCCGGCGTTTTCTATGGTACGGTTGATATTGAAGAAGCGACCATCGCAGGCCGTTTCGAAGGCGACATTCATGTGGCGGGCCGCCTCACGGTCAAATCCACGGGCGTCATCACCGGATCCATCCGTTACAAAGAACTGGCGATCGAAGCGGGCGCTACCATCGACGGTACGCTGTCCCCGTCCGGCCCGCGCAAAGGCGACGACAATATCGCTGCTGCTGACTTCAGCAAAGGCAAAGCCGTTGCGAAACAAGCACGCGACTCGGCTAACCAAGCAAAATCGGGCGAGCAATTGCCGTTCGACGCTGGTAAAGCCGTCAATCAGTAACCCCCCGAACGTTTTGAGGCTCGGCTTTGCCGGTATCTAAAAAACGTAAGAAAAATGGCCAGCGTGAAAGCGCTGGCCGTTTCGCTTTTGCGCACGCGGGCAGCCAAGCCCTTGCGATGCGCATGATGGCCCGCGTGTTTTTACTGGCGGCCGTTTTGATTTTGGGCGCGTCTTCGATTTCCGATCCGGTTCAGGCATTGGTGCAACAGGGCGTGGAAGAATCGTTGCATAAATTGCAATTGGACACCGTGGATTCAACATTAGCGATGCGTGCGGCGCTCTTGCGTCACACAGCGGCGAAACCGGATGCCGTTCGTCACTTAAGCCGCAATGAATTGTTGGTGGTATTCGGCAAGCCTACATTGCAACGCGCGGAAGGCGATGTGAATATTTGGCAATTCGCATCGTCCGATTGCGCGCTGGATATCTATTTTAAAGACGATGCCAATAAACCCGTCTATGCCGAATACCGCGTGCGCGGATCCGCCGAAGGCGGCGCAAAGCCC
>DATCRN010000093.1:0-8056 GCA_036568945.1 Alphaproteobacteria bacterium
CCCGACAGCGGCCTTACCGATGTATCTTGAACTAATGGATAAAGTCCTTCACGAAAACCAACAAGTTTTCGTCCGTGGCGGCGGCAATATCTATAAAGACCAAGCCCGCCGTGTATTAGACGGTACGCTCAGCACGCTTGAGGCTGCTAATAAACCCGCCATTCTACCCCATTTCGTCGGTCGCTATGAATTGGGCCAAGCCGTTAAAGATGCAAGCGCTATCGATAAGGTTCCGTCCAGCTTTGGTTTAGGCGTTTCAAAATTGATCGATCAAGTCATTGCGCTGGACATTGCCCTGTCGACTAAAGAGGAAATGTATAGAACCGTGCACTTTAACAGCTATGGTAGCGATACGATCGGCCGCGCTTACGTCAACGGGATTGCCGATATCGTGAAGGAAGAAACTTACCCATCGGGTAAGGGCAGCTTCAATATGAGCTACAAAAAAGGAAATGTAAAAGCGCTTGCCGATATGGCTACAACTGGTCCTGCGCGTGACACGATCATTGCGTTGACCGAGCGCGGTGCATCACTCGAAGCAGGCCGTAAGGCGATGCGAATTCTAACGTCGGAACTAATTTCCAGCGTGCTGAAAAATCCGTCTTTAGTGGTCTTGGAGGCGCAGAAATCTGCGCCGGCACTGGTCGCCTAAGTTCACTCAAGCGATTTATTAAATAATCAAACCAAGCTACTAAAATGGCTTGGTTTTTTTCATGTATTAACAGCCTTTCCACAGATCGAATCGTTTGTTGTGGGTAAGTCGAATCGCCCCTTTGATTTCAACAGATAAGCAGGTTAACGTCCTGTTTCCAAAGCAAAAATCAAAGGTAGGCACCCAATGACCCAAGACACGGCAAAAACCGCGGCTTCTGCAACAGAGTCCACGACTTTATCCACAGACCAGTCCCCAAAAGTGACGAAACTTGTGGCCAATGACGCGGCCGAAAAATCGGAGACGATTGGCACGCCTACGATCACCTTTTCAGGCACGCCTGGCAATCGCCGCATTCGTGTCGAAGGTGTTAGCGCCGATGCATCGTTCAATCCTGATGCTGCCCCGTCAGATAATGTCGAGGCTGATGACGATGACAGCAATCCGCTGACTGAAGCATTGGAAGACGAACTTGCCATCCTGCGTCGCGGTCTGCCCGATGTTGGCCTGCCCAATTTGAAAACCGGTTTCGGTTTTAAAGCTTTGAAGTATGGCGCGTTCGCTGCGACCGCTTTGTGGTTGTCTGGCTGCGCGGGTTACGCGTTTAATCTCGCATCATCTGAGGTTCTTCTAACCGCGCCTGATTTCGCGGCGCTGGTTGCGGGTGCGCTTACGCCCGTCGCTCTGTTTTGGCTGGTCGTCGGTCAAGTGCTGCGCGGGGCTGAAGTTAAACTCTACGCCCATGCGCTACGCTCTGAACTGCAAGCGATTATCTTTCCGTCCGAAGAACGCGCTGATGCCGTGAACAAAGACATTGAGCGCCTGACGCAACAGGCCGCTGAATTGGCCGTAGCGTCCAAAGCTGCTTTGAAGGCCGTGCATCGTGCCCGTCATGGCCTGCGCACCGAAATGCGCGAATTTGCAACGTTGACCAAAAAGGCTGAGGTCCATATTCAATCGCTCACCGGCAGTTTGGAAAACCGCTCGACTGCTTTGCTGTCGCTGACTGATGAAATCGAAGCGCGCGTGTCCACGATTGATGAGAAATCCCGCGCTGGAGCTGATGCATGGGATAACGCCACCTTGTCGATACTCGATCGTGCAGGCGAAATTGAATCCGCCATGGGTAAGGGCGCTGAGAAAATCCATCAAGCTGCCGAACGCGCGCAAGAGAAAGCAAAATCCATTGCAAAAACAATGGAAGGTTCCTCAGATGGTCTGGTCGGGTCTGTCCAAACTATGGCGGATCGTTTGGCCGAAATCTCCGGCGATTTCCAAGGCCACACATCGGTTCTGACCAACGTGGTCAGTGATGTAACGCGTGAAGCAGCGCGTCTTGGTCAAATGATCGACGATCAGCTGGAAAATATGCAGGACATGACCGCTCGTACGGTCGAACTGATGAATGCGTCGGTGGCTGATCTTGAAGCGCAGCGCTCCGGACTTGATACCGGTGCTGCCGAATTGGCCGCGCGTGCCAAGGATATCGCATCTGCCGTATCTGGTTCGGTCACCATGATCGAACAGGCTGCCGAAACGGTCACATCCAAAACCGACGGGATCGAAGAACGCCTGCAACGCCAAGCCGCGATCCTGGAAGGCACGATCGCGGGCATTTCCACCCATGCCGACCGTATCGAAGAAGTGGGCCGCTCCGCAGCGCACGTTCTGTCCGAGGCCGTGGACAGCGCGGTCAACGGGGCAGGGCGCATTGGTGATGCGATCCGCCGTGGTGTTGAATCCCTGAATAACGCGACGGCAGAGGCTAAGGAGCGTTCCGACACCCTCATCGAGACCACGCGCAACCATATCGATCGTTT
This sequence comes from Alphaproteobacteria bacterium, assembly GCA_036568945.1. Lineage (GTDB taxonomy): Bacteria > Pseudomonadota > Alphaproteobacteria > Micavibrionales > UBA1664 > UBA6145. Next base: position 2,473 of record DATCRN010000093.1, read on the forward strand.
GAACGAAGCCGGTGCCGGCAATGTCGAAAACGTGAAAGAAATGGTCAACCTGCTTGAACAATCTCGCGCACAAATTGAAGCAGCAGCTGAGCTGGCCGATGACCAAGTGCTGAAACTGACCCAAGCTGTCGATGATCAGGCCGAAAAAATCGGCGTGTCGACGACCAGCTTGGCTGAGCGTATCACGGCCGTGTCCCGTGCGATGGAAGAACCCTTACGTACGATCACGATTGCGATTGCCGACGCCGATGGCCGTCATGAGCAAATTCAAACCACGCTCACGCGCCGAGTTGCCGATTTGCAGGAAGCATCTGAAAAGGCAACTGAGTCCGCCGAAAACATCCGTGCTATTCTGCGCGGCCAAGCCCAAGAAATCTCAGCTTTGTCGGGTCAGGTGGCCGGTAATGCCCGTACGATTAACGAGCAAATGGCCGTTCAACGCGACGACCTGAAACAGACCGTTATCGAGAGCCTCGAGAAAATCAAATCGGTTCGCGATGACCTCGATAGTACTGCTAAACGCCTAAAGATGGTTTCGGAAGAAGCGTCGGTGAACGTGACGGATCTGCAAGATGTGGTCACGGCTACGACTGATCTGCTGACTGAAAATGCGAAACAGGCGATGCTGAGCATCTCCGACCTCGACAATGATTTCGATTTCAAATCGAAACAACTTGTCCTGCGCGCAGAAGATGCAACCAAGTCCATCAACACGGTCTGCAAATCGCTCGAAGATACAGTCGGCACATTCACGCCGCTGTTCGACGATGTCATGACGCAAACCGGCGATATGCAATCAAGTCTCGATAAACTGCGTAACGGTTTTGCCGATACGGCGTCCTCGAACCTTGATAAACTCAAGCAAATCGGTGTGTTGTTCGACGACCGTCTGGCCAAATTGCAAGAAGGCTCCACACAAGCGGCCAACTTGCTCAAAGGCTCCTCCGATCACCTGCGCGAGCGTGTGGATGATATCGAAGGTGCTGCTCGTTCCGCATCGGATAAGATGCGCTCGATCAGCTCCTCCATGGAACGTCAATCATCCGACATCCACATTCTAACCGACCAGACGCTTCTTAAAGTCGAAGGCGTGCAGAAGGCGATCAACGATCAGTTCCATGAACTCTCCGAAGCTGTCGGCCAGGCCCTCGCACAAATGCAAGACGCCGGTCTTGAATTCGTCCGCCGTGCGGATGATGTCTCGGGCGCGGCTGAACGCGTGGTCGGCAAGTTCGACGTAGCCGGTACGAAAGCAAAAGAAGAGTCCGCACGTCTCAATGACGCTGCGACAAAATCCGTTCAACTGGCAGAAAACGTCGTGGCGAAGGTTCAAACCCAGTCCGAGCTTATGCTTAAACAGACGATGGAAGCCTTGTCGGATCTGCGCGGTATCGGTGAATCTTTCTCAATCAAAGCAAAAGAAGTTTCCAGCCAGATGAAATCGTCGCTCGATACGTCGAAATCATACGGTCAGGAAATGCGCGCCCAAGTTGTGGCGATGGCCGATGCGTCCAGCAAAACCGCTGACGAAATCGCCCGTTCCACGGCACAGCTGCAGGCCCGTATTGCTGACGTCGGCAAATCGGCCGAAGGCATCGTGCGCAAGGTCGAAGGCTCCGGCGATCAATTGGTCACCCAGTCCGAAACATTGGTCAGCGCTGCCAACAAGGCCGTACTGTCTGCGGACGAAGCCGCTCAAAGCTTTGCCAAACAAGCACAAGCCTTGGCCCGCGTATCCAAAGAAGCCCTCGAGAACGCCGAAGCGATCCGTGCCGCGGAAATCCGCGCGCAACGCGAGACCTTCTTGTCCTCGGCCCGCTTCATCATGGAAAGCTTGCACTCGCTCTCCGTCGACTTCGTGCGCATGCTGGACGGCGAAGTGCCGGAGAAATTGTGGAAGTCCTATCAAAAGGGCGACCTCAATGTCTTCACGCAACGTCTGGTCGAAGCGCTCGACAAAGTTCCGGTCGACAAAGTGCGCGAGAAATTCGCAAGCGATTCCGAATTCCGCAACTACGTGCAGCGCTATATCCGCCAGTACGAAGAAGTGTTCGATCAAGCGATGGACACGGACCGCGGCGATCTCTTGGGTTCTACCTTTATGGCATCCGACATCGGCAAGCTTTACCGCTTCCTGTGCCACGCTGCCGGCCGCGATCCGCGCGGTGTCGAAGCGAAGGTCAAAGCTGCTTAAGAAATCAAAAGCCCCGGGAAGCCGGGGCTTTTTTTATTACGATATTGCAGGTGATGCGCTTGGGGCCGGGGCCGTACTGAAGTCAGTGCGGCTCCAGGTGAGGCTCGTCATGCGCAACACCTTGGGCATATAATTCCGGCCCGATGTAAGGTAGTCCGGTAACGGTCGCTTGTTCGCGTGCCGCTTGCGCTACCATTTCGTGCTTGCTTTCGATCATGGCGACTGCACCGTCCACCGCGCGTTTTTTGGCATCTAAGCCCGGTGACCCGGCCAGAATATTACGTTCCACCGGGTTGTTATCTTCATCAACCCCGGTACTGACGGCGGCTGATAATTGTTGCGCGGCAAGCAATCGTTTGGTTGCGTTGTCAAACCCGTTGACGGTATTTCCAATACCGATGTTATGGGGCAGGTGGCCGCCATTGCCTTCAGCGGCTTTGACCATTTCGAAATAAAGTTTGTCATCCGTCGACAAAGTGCCGGTAATATTTTCAAGCGCGCCCGCATATTCTTCGGCTACATAGTATTTTTCGATGAGCAGCTCCGGACTTTCCGGCATCGTGTTCATAATGGGTTCGTCCGGATCGAATTTGTGATCATTTGGGTTTTGATCGAGCCTTACAGGCTCGCTGCTGATGCCGCTATCGTGGGGCAGGCTTTGGGCGGCTGCTTTCTGTTCGTCAGCTAGGGTTTTTTCTTTATCCTCGGCTGCGGCTGCCGCTTCAGCAGGTGTCATGCGGCCAGTCGCTGGGTTGGGATTTTTGCCAGCTTCTCGTAAGGGATTGTCGAATTGAGCCATTTTTTCCTCCTTTTTTAAGGATTTCTTATGGGCCAACAGATGGTTAAGGCATCAGTTCCTTTTAAAAATAAACTATTTATGTCAAATATTTCAAAGGATTAGCAGCGGGATGGATTGCGCAATAAATGAACGAAAACAGACAGTTGCCTATATGCCAGGGGTATGCGACATTAACTTGAGATAAACATTAAACCGGGCATCCTATACCCATGGACGATATCCGCCTTTGTCAGGGCATTTCCGAACTTTGTGATTCCTATACGGGATATATCATCGACCAGTGGGGTGTATTGCATGACGGCAAAAAACCATACGACGGTGTGCTCGAGGCTTTGAACCAACTCAAAAGCCGCAATAAACAAATCATCATCATGTCGAATTCCGGTAAACGAGCCGATCAGAATGCCGAGCGTTTGGAAAAGCTCGGCTTCGATTTGAAATTATTCGATTACATTTTGACGTCGGGCGAATTGACCTGGCAGGGGCTGCAAAATCGCGATAGCGGTATTTTTGAAGGTCTCGGCAATAAATGCTTCCTTATCTCGCGCGCGGCCGACCGTGGCTATGTGGATGGCTTGAATTTGACTTTGGTCGATAAGGCCGAAGATGCTGATTTCATTCTGGTGACCGGTGTAGACGATCCACCGCACGGTAAAACCGTTGCGCAAATGGAGCCTGTGTTGCGCATAGGCGTCCAACGCAAACTCAAAATGATCTGCGCAAACCCTGATTTGCAGGCGCTTGTGGGTACATCTACGCACGCTGGATCCGGTGCGCTTGCGATGCGTTACGAGGAATTTGGCGGCATTGTTCGCTATATCGGCAAACCATTCCCGCCCATTATCCGTCATGCGCAAGGCCTGTTTAAGGACGTGCTCCCGTCAACGACGGTCATCATTGGCGACAGCCTGCCGCAAGATATTCTGGCGGGTGTAAACACTGGTATCGATACGTGTTTGGTCGCAACAGGCGTACACAATGCCGCGTTCCGCAGTGTAAAATCGCGCGATGACTGCGTGAAAGTGATCCGCGCTTTAGGCAATAATTTCGGCGCGCGTCCCAATTTCTGGATCCCAAAATTGCAGTGGGGCAAAATTCTGCTCGACCGCAAAAACAAGCGCCGCAAAATTAAAGCTTAAGATTGCGCAATGCCGGCGTCACCGCGCGTTTTTCTTCCGATGCAATGACCGATTGTGTCATGTCCATGAGGGCTTGGCCGTGATACAAATTATCGCTTAAATGTTTGGGTATGGCGTCATACCCAAATTGCGCGCCTAAAATATTCCCAACAATCGCCGCGGTTGAATCACTGTCCCCACTTTGTGTGGCAGCGAGGGTCAGAGCGCGTCCAATGTGATCTGACTTCCACGTCTGTGCAGCGGCGCAAATCGCAAGGGCTTGCACAAATACCGACCCACTTAAGAAATAACCGAAATATTTGCCGGGTTGAGCAACCTCCATTTCTACAGGCAGGCGCTCGACCACATCAAAATTCATAGCCGGTCCATATTTTTTACCAACTGCCAAAATGTTGTAGGCAAGCTTTGCGGCGGGGATCGACGCCATGCGCGAAAGATCTGCCACCATTAAGGATGCGGCATCATCCCAACTCTTACCGATGACTAAATCCTTGATGAGAGCTGATATTGCGCCGCTAAAGCGCATGGCGTCATGCCCGCCATGGGTGATGGCCGCAACACGTGTGCCAAAACGATAAGGATGGGTGATAAGGCCCATCGCTGCAAACCATCCAACAGGTGCTGTGCGGATCATGCCGCCACATCCATTGTTTGGTTCTTTGGTATCGGGCTTCTTCCATTTGCTGACGAACAGAGGTTTTTCCAGCGTGCCGATCTTGCCCTGATCCAATGCCGACATGGTGCTGGGGCCTGCGCCGGTGCCGACGCAAAACGCATCGAACCAATCGGGCCAGTCGATCTTATCCATGAACGGCGTGTAATCTGCTTGCTTCCATGGTTGATGTTGGCCCCAACGCAAGAGTGCTTGGTGGATGAAATAAATGACTTCATCCTGTGTACGCCCTTTCATGATTCCGACTGCGACAGCGACCGTCATCGCCGTATCGTCCGTGCTGATGCCGAAACCTTTTAAGGCGCCGGGCCCGAATTCCGCCAATTCCGGGGCGGCCGGATCGTATAAATGGAATTTAGTAATACCTTCCGACCCAGTCCGCTCCAAGATGGCAGGCAGTCTTAGAAAATCAAAGGGCGCGCCCAGCGCATCACCGCAAGCGCCGGCGATGGCTGATCCACAAATGCGCGATTTGATATCGTCTGAAATCATTTTAGGTGGGGCCGTTTAATCCTGTTTTGAACTCATCAGCGATTTTTCTACCGAGTTTTGCACCGGCATCAACAATGCGACCCAAACCTTCGCTCACCTCATCAAAGAATTCGGCGAATTCGTCCTTGCCTGATGTGGGTTTCAGCAATTCGTTCTTAAACAGCGCCTTTGCTTCAGCCGGCATCATATGCACCAAACCTTGTCCGCGGGCTTTCGATACGGCTTCCACCAAGTTTGCTGCCTCTACCTTGCGGTAATTAAAGGAACCGGCTTCCACTTTACGTACA
>DATCRN010000094.1:0-10917 GCA_036568945.1 Alphaproteobacteria bacterium
GGTGGTTGCGACATTACCCGCGAAATGTACGAAAGTGGCGAATTACAGCAGCTTTTGCGCGATAAAGGCATCCCTTTCCGCGACGATAAAGCCGCATAATTTGACAGCACAATTTTCATAATTTAAAAATCTTCTCAAATCATTTTTGAGGGGATTTTTTATGCGCATTGCTTGTGTCACGGATATGAATTGGGACCATGTGCTGGAGAACGAAGCCATCATTCGTCCTTTTGGTTCTCAACACTATGTCGGTCCTTTTAAGGGTTTCACGGAAGACGTCGAAGCAAACGGCAATCCCGATCTCGTCATTATGAATTTTTCCTGGTTTTTAAACTGCCTTCCTTACAATTCTTGGCAGCAAAAGAGCATGCATGCACTGTCCGATGTTCCTCATATTATTGTCGATGCGTTAGCCATGCATAAAAAATTGGATGCATACAAAGATTACGCGAATGATCCGTATTTGAACGTGATTGCAGCTATGTCGATTTATGATGTGCTGGCCGATGACAAATATTCTGAAATCATCCAAGATTTTATCGATTTTAAAGCATCGGTCAGCGGCAATCCGCATTTCAAAATTGATGCAGATAATTTCAAAATCTATCGCCAGACATTAAAGCGCGATACATCTGTCTTGAGCCGTCCCTATGACGCTTTAAGACATTCGAGAGTTTAACCTTTTGGCAGATTGGGGTTGCGGTTCACTGCAACACACATAATCATTCCAAATGCGAGAAGGCTTGTAACCATCACGGTTCCGCCATAAGAAACGAGCGGCAAAGGCTCTCCGACGACAGGCATTAGGCCAGTGACCATGCCGATATTGATCACAATATAAATAGCAAAGTTAGTGATCAGTCCTAATGCCAATAAGCGGGAAAAAGAATATCTAGCGCGTAAAGCAATGCGGTAGCCTTGCCAGAAGATAAAGCAAAATAGCGTCAGAATAGCGGCTGCACCGATAAATCCCCATTCCTCGGCAATCATCGTGAAAATGAAGTCCGTGTGCTTTTCCGGCAGAAAGTTCAAGTGGCTTTGCGATCCTTGTAAATAACCTTTGCCATCGAATCCGCCCGAACCAATTGCGATTTTGGATTGCGTGATGTGGTATCCAGCCCCTAACGGATCGCTTTCCGGGTTTAAAAAGGTGAGCACGCGCTTCTTTTGGTAATCGTGCAAAAAGTGAAACGCGGTTGGAATAATGGCTGCTGCTGCGCCTACACCACCTGCGAATAACCACCAGGGTGCGCCCGCAATAAATACCATACCTGCCGCAATCATTAGAATCATCACCGATGTTCCGAGATCGGGTTGCACGACAATCAATCCAACAGGAACGATGGTGATTAAAATTGGCACAAATAACGTGCGTAATTGGCGAATTTTTTCGATCGGCAGCGCATGATAATACCGTGCCATCGCGAGCACGACGGCAACTTTGGCTAAATCCGATGGCTGTAGATTGATGAAGCCCAAATTGATCCAACGCTGCGCGCCCATACCGATGACACCAGCCACTTCCACAAACACCAATAATCCTACGCACAAGAACCAGAATGGATAGGCCAAGCGGTAAATCCATTTAAGATCCATGACCGCGATACCCAGCATCACAATAAAACCAGGTATAAAGCGAATAATTTGTTGGCGTGCCCAAGGGTCCAAATGCCCACCAGCCGCTGAATACAAAGCAGCAAAACCGATACACGCCAGCACAAGAACACCTAGCGCAAGCGACCAAGGAATGGTCATGAAGCGGCCCAATAGGCCGCGATGACCCTTATCCATGCCGACCATGATCGGCGCATCATTTTTGAGAAGGTTGATCATGATTTCTTCTCCTTCGCTGCTTGCGCTGCTGCAATCGGCTTACTCGCCGGATCAAGATCTTGTGCGGCAATTAAAATATCGCGCGCCAAAGGCCCTGCTGTACCCGACCCGCTGCCACCATGCTCCACCACCACGCATGTCACATAACGTGGGTTATCAGCAGGCGCGTATCCAACAAACAAAGCATGGTGCCGATATTTCCACGGCTGATCTTCTTGCTTGGTTAGCCCCTCATTGCGTTCGGCCATAGTAATGCGTTTGACCTGTGCCGTACCGGTTTTGCCGCCAATGGTCCAGTCTTTATCTTTGGGCTTCGCGATCTTGGCGGTGCCGTGTTCGCCATTCACTACAGCATCCATGCCACCTTTGACGATGGCAAGATGCTCAGGCTTCAAACCCGTATGCGCCCAACTGCGTACCATGTCGGCTGTGTTTTGGTTACCTTGACGCGCGATCATCCAGGGCTTGACTGATTTGCCGCCATTGACAAGACGCGATGTCATGACAGCAAGTTGTAATGGCGTCGATAACGTGTAGCCTTGCCCGATGCTAGCATTGAGGGTTTCACCAGCATCCCAACGCTTTTTATACGTTTTCATCTTCCATTTCATGTCAGGCATGATGCCTTTGCGTTCTTCGGGCAGCATCGTATCCATGCTTTGTCCAAGACCTAAACGTCGTCCCATCGCAGCGATGCGATCGATACCAATATCGCGCGAGACGGAGTAAAAGAATACGTCGCAGCTCTGCTCCAGGGCTTGCGTAACATCCACCGTTCCGTGTCCGCCTTCTTTCCAACAGTGGAAGCGATGTTTACCAATATCGTAATGGCCAGGACAGTAAACGCGCGTACTTGGTTTGATCACGCCGGATTCAAGACCGGCGAGCGCTGTCACCATTTTAAAGGTTGAACCTGGCGGATATTGTCCGCCGGCGGCCTTGTTTGAGAGCGGGTGTGCTTCGTCATTCAATAATTGATCCCACATGGTTTGCGAAATGCCAGTCGTAAACAAATTGGAATCAAAAGATGGGCCTGATGCCATTGCGTAAATGGCGCCGCTATGGACGTCCATCACGACCGCTGAGGCGCTTTTTTCCTGTGCGATAATTTCTTGCACGCGCTTTTGTAAATTCATATCCAGCGTCAGTGTCAAATCAGTGCCTGGTACACCTTCATCGCGCTCAAGCTCGCGCACCATACGGCCTGCAACGTTCACTTCGATCCGGCTATATCCCGGATCACCCCGTAAGGCCGCATCGAACGCCTTTTCCAAACCGGTTTTACCGATGCGGAAACCAGGCAATGCCAGAACTGGGTCACCGGTCTGATCACCTTTCGCAACAGAACCGACATATCCAATAACATGTGCAGTTGCCGGCCCATCCGGATAAAAGCGACGCTGCCCAACATCGATCGAAATACCAGGCAGATCCGGCATGTTGACTTCGATTGCGGCCACTTGTTCCCATGACAAATTGTCGATGATTTCAATCGGCACGAATCCAGGTTGTTGCTTCGCGCGCGTCATCACGGCATCGATCTCGCTTGGGCGAAGTGGGAAAATTTGCGACAGCGTTTCGAGCGACCCTTGAATATCGTCCGTTTGCTCTGGAACAATTTGTACGCGGAAATTTTGTTCGTTCTGCGCAAGTGCTTGGCCATTGCGGTCCAAAATCAAGCCCCGTACCGGCGTCAACAGTTTTACGTTTACGCGGTTATTTTCGGCGAGCGTACGCAGGCGTTGACCTTCGACCATTTGCAGCCAACCGAGCCGCGCGGCAAGCGTTGCCATCAACGCGCCCTTAATTCCGCCCAATACCAAAGCGCGGCGGGTAAAGGAATGCACCTTTTCGAGATCGCTATCCATCAGTTTAATCGTGCAACTTTTCGTAGTTGGAACGACCCGAGATTAGCTTAAGCGCGGGCCCCATCACAAGCACGGTGACAGGATAAAGGGCCGCATTGCAAAGGGCGGAAATCAGCGGCGATACTACTGGAAATAGGGTCATTAAGGCCATCGACATAACCAACCAGCGCAAGGCTTCGGTGCCTATACACACCAGCATAAATCCCGCCCATTGTGTAGCAAATGGCTGGCTGCGCAAATAACGCTGCTGCTTAGCGATGACAAGCGATACGAATACCAATAAAAACGCATTTAAGCCAAGTAATTGCCCAACATAAACATCGATCGCAAAACCCAATAGAAACGCGAGCCAAGCTGGAAACAAACTAGGTTTGAATACGCACCAGTAATAAAGCGGATGCAGAATAAACAAAATCTGCAAAGTGAGCGATCCCGACAATGGATAAGATTGCATTAGCGACAAAGCCGCAAATAGCAATGTGATTAAGATCGCGGGAATGGCGCGCACATGAAAAGGAACGACGGCCATGAATTAGTTAGGTTCGGACAGATCCGTATCCGGCGAAACAGAAGCGGAATTGAAAATCGGATCACCTAAGAGCGGCTTGATCCCGTAATCGACAATTTGCACATGTTGACTACGCTCAGGCGCTGCAAACAATTGCACACTGATGGTGCCATCTTCATTTTTCTTAGTCACACCGACAGGAATACCGTAAGGAAATAAACCACCAAGACCTGAGGTAATTACACGCTGACCTTCAGCGATATCATTCCCTTCATCCAAGTGATCCAGCATCGGTTGCGCGCCGTTTGTACCCGCCAAAATGGCGCGATCATTGCTGCCTTCGACCAATACTGGAATGCGCGAATTAATGTCTTGCAAAAGCAAAATACGTGCGGTGCGACTACCGCTTTCGATGACGCGGCCGATCAAGCCTTCGCGTGACATGACACCTTGACCTTTGATCACGCCTGCATCACGTCCGCCTTCGACGACCAAAGATTTTGCGTATGTGTTGGATCCGTCCGCAATCACGCGCGTCGTAATGAAATTTTTTGCATCATCGCGCTCAACATTCAAAAGATCACGCAGCGCTTTATTTTCGGATTGCAGCATCAAGGCTGCTTGATACCATTCTTTGAGTTTTTCATTTTCAGCGCGCAGCGCTTCATTATCTTCATTCACTGTGAACAATGATCCGACACGCGAAAAACCATCTTGCATGGCAGCGAGTGGTTTTGCTGTCAGGTCGAGCACAGGTGCTGCGACATCAAAAATGCGCTGCTGTAGTGAATCAAAAGTCGGTTTCGCAAGCATATGTGCAGTCATCAAACCCGCGGCAGCAGCGATCAAAAGAAAAGAAAGATTTGGACGACGTTTGGATGCGGCAACCTTAGCGGCATCCGGGGAGAGATAGGCGGTGTAGTGGATTTGTCCTCTGGTCAATTGACGGACACCCAATCGCTTTTCAAAAAACTCAATTTACCCTTCCAGCTGTATGCGAAAAATCATGTTAGGACAAGACCTTGGCTGAGTTTCCGAACCGATTACCTGTGGATAACATAAGCATGAATTATGAAAACGCAAGCGGATTCTATGCAAGGAAAACAGGGGTTTCTTAGGCTGATTTCAACGTGCCGCTTAAGACCGGACGGTCTTCTAGCGCCTGTCCTGTACCCATGGCGACGCAAGCCAAAGGATCATCAGCCACTGTAACTGGCAGGCCCGTGGCGTAGCGCAAAACATAGTCGAGATTTTTAAGAAGGCTTCCCCCGCCTGTCATTACGATGCCTTTGTCGACGATATCAGCGGCCAGTTCCGGCGCGGTATTTTCAAGCGCGGTTTTCACAGCCTCAACAATTTGGCTGACAGGTTCAGCGAGTGCTTCCGACATTTGCCGTTCGGTCACGACGATTTCTTTAGGCACGCCGTTCATCAAATCACGGCCTTTAATTTGCATGGTGCGACCATCGCCATCTTGCGGCGGTGACGCGGCGCCGATTTCTTTTTTAATTCTCTCGGCCGTCGATTCACCGATCAGCAAATTATGCACGCGACGAATATAGGCAATAATGGCTTCATCCATTTTATCGCCGCCCACCCGCGCGCTGCGCGCATATACAATGCCACCGAGTGAAATCACCGCGACTTCCGTTGTGCCACCACCGATATCGACGACCATCGAACCTGTTGGTTCCATCACTGGCAGACCTGCGCCGATAGCTGCTGCCATCGGTTCTTCAATCAACCAAACTTTTCGAGCGCCTGCTGACTCAGCACTCTCAATAATCGCGCGCTGTTCGACTGCAGTAGATCCCGACGGCACACAAATAATCATTTCCGGACTGACGAACGAACGACGATTGTGCACTTTGCGGATAAAATGTTTGATCATCGCTTCGGCAACTTCAAAGTCAGCGATAACACCATCGCGAAGCGGACGAATGGCTGTGATATTGCCAGGTGTACGGCCGAGCATTTGCTTGGCTTCGTTACCGACTGCCAAAACTTGCTTGCGGCCATTTACATGCGTAATTGCAACAACAGAAGGTTCATTCAAAACGATGCCCTGGTCACGCACATACACAAGCGTGTTTGCCGTTCCTAAATCCATCGCCATGTCGGCGGAAACAAAGCTGAAGAGCTTTGAAAACATACCGTATACACCCTGTTATCGTGAGCAGTTGGCACCTATAGCAAACAACCGCGCCTGACGCATCTTGAATCTTAAGAAATAGAAAGCCGCGGACGAACCGCGGCTTTAAAAAACGCGACTAACCGCGTGATTAACCTTGACGTGCCTTATAGCGTGGGTTTTGCGGATCGATCACATAGACACGACCCTTACGACGCACGACCTTGCAGGTGCGCGAGCGTTTTTTGAGGCTTTTCAGCGAATTTCTGACTTTCATGATACTAAATTCCTTTTCCGGGCCCGTGTTTAACAGCCAAAGCCCCTGAATGTCAACATTCCTTTACTTTGAAAACGATGGCGGTACCATACCTATAAGGGCTCATTATTAAAGGGTTTTTTACCCCCATGTCATACCAATCGCGCTCCAAACGCCAAATTTTTGCCCCCGGGGAAGTCATTATCCGTCAAGGTGACCCCGGTGACTGCGCCTATTTGATTGAAGATGGCTTAGTTGAGATCTATGTCACCCGCCTGGACGGAAGCGAGCAAATCCTCGGAAAACGGGGCACCGGCTCGATTGTGGGCGAAATGGCAGTGGTTGATTCCAAGCCAAGAACGGCCAGTATTCGGGCTGCCACCCCCTGCACCATTTTGACCATTAACCGGGATGATTTCGATCGCCGCCTGAATAGCGCCGATCCCGTCATTAAGCTGATTATGCATGTGATTCTCACCCGTTATCGGTCTTTGCTCGCCGGTGAAGGCCCTGAAGGGTCATCTGCCCAAGAGGCAGAAAAAATCGGCGGGGTATCCGACCGAGCGTTTGAAACTATCCGCATTACGCATGACTTCAAAGAAGCCATCATGGGGTATCAATTGCGTCTGCATTACCAACCGATTGTGGACATACAGAGTGGTAAGGTTGCGGGCTTTGAAGCATTGATGCGTTGGCATCACCCAATCAAAGGCATTATATCGCCAGCCGTTTTCATTCCGATTGCTGAGGATTCCGGCTTGATTGTACACGCAAGCCGTTGGGCTTTGCGTGAGTCTGTATACATGCTCAATCGTCTGGCGCAAGAACATGGCTTGCCGAATGATTGGTTCATGTCCCTTAACTTTACCGGACTTGATTTGGCGGCTGAGGATTTCGCCGACAATATCGCCGACACGTTGCAATCAACTGAAGTGGCACCATCGCGTATCAAACTTGAAATCACCGAACGTATGCTGATCGACGACCCGGAAGGTGCCATCAAAACATTGGATCGTTGCAAGGAAACGGGACTTACTGTCGCATTAGATGATTTCGGAACGGGTTATTCGTCTCTCTCTTACCTTCATAAATTCCCGATCGATACAATGAAGATCGACCGATCTTTTGTCGTGAACATGCTGAGCGACCAGGGCAGCATGACATTGGTGAAAGCCATCATTGCTTTGGCAAAAGGCCTTGAGATGAATATCGTCGCCGAAGGCGTCGAGCAGCAGGGTGAATCTGACGCCCTCAAGGCGTTGGGCTGCGATATGATCCAGGGTTATTTATACGCCAAACCGATGGCGGAAACCGAGCTGGTGTTATGGCTAAAAAATCGCGCAAATAATTGATATTTAATCCCTTTTCCTTTTTATTGTATCCCACAAATAAGGTAGGATTTTAGGTAATCCTTACTTTTTAGTAAGGCCCCCTGGGATACACTTAACCAGACTGCCGGGATTCCGGTACTAAACTATTGAGGCATCATGGCACGCACATTCGTTGAAGGTTCTGGTTCCGGTCCAAGCGATCACCAGCCTATGCATCTATCTGTCAATGATGCGGGGTCCGTGCAACTACCCGAAGGCGTCAACCCTGGCGACCTTGATCTGTCTCGCGATGGCCAAAATTTAGTGATGACGGCGCCGAATGGTGAAGTCTTCGTAATTGAAAATTATTTTGCCATGCCTGATGCCCCCATGATCTTAGGCGCTAACGGTGCTCTTCTTACGCCGAATTTGGTGCAATCCTTCGTATCTTCTTTGAATGAGATCGAAGTCGCTGCAGGTCCGCAAGTTGGCAATGACGCAAGCCCGGTAGGCGAAGTCACCGAAGTCACGGGGGATGCCACTGTCACTCATACGGATGGATCAAAAGAAAAAATCACTGTCGGATCAAAAATTTTCGAAGGCGACATCATCGAAACCGATGATAAAGGCGCTGTGAATATCCAATTCGCCGATGACTCGACATTTGCTGTTTCGCAAAACGCCCGTTTGGCGGTTGACGATTTCAGCTTTAACCCAGATGACCAAAGCGGATCGACGGGCCTGTCGATTTTACGCGGCGTATTTATGTTCACGTCCGGCCTCGTAGGCCGCGAAAATCCGGATGCCGTGCATTTGGATACACCGGTCGGGTCAATCGGTATTCGCGGGACGATCATTGGTGGCGAAATTGACTCCAATGGCAAAGCGCAGATTTCGGTGATTGAAGGTGCCATTGTCGTGCGTAATGGCGCTGGCGAGCAAATTCTATCTAACCAATTCGAAACGGTGCAGTTGACCGGTTTTAATGCACCGATGACCAATATCGGTACGCTGAATGCGCAAAGCATGACGCATAGCTATGGCGCCGTTCGTGCAGTTGCGCCCACTTTATTTACGTCGATTGACGATACCGCCCGCGACCAAGGGCAGCCACAAAATAACAATCAGCCTCAGCATGGCCAAGATGCGCAGCCGGAAACACAGCCACAATCGCAAGCCGATGCGCCCCAACCACAAGCTGAGGCGCAACCGCAACAACAACCAGCTCAAACTGTTTTACAAGATACGCCTGTGTTTCAGACGCTGAATACGGGTTCCAATATTGACAATTCTTTGGGCGCTCCTGCGCTACATACACAAATTGGTACGCCTGCCCCTGCCACCACTGCGGCCCCTGCACCATCATCAGCGCCTGCCGCGGCACCAGCTCCCCAACAATCAGCCCCGGCGACATCGGCTGATACCACAACTGCCCCGGTGCGCGATACGCGTCCGCCTTCTAGTTTGTTATTCGCTAATGATACGGTTGCAACAAATGTCGGGGAAGATACGGTAGCCGGTACGAAAGTTGCGGCTGTTCATCAAGTGACCAATTTAGGCTTCGCTGTCACTTATTCTTTGGTCGATAATGCCGGCGGCCTGTTTACGATCGATGCCAATAGTGGTGAAGTTTTTGTGGCTGCGGGTCACACGACGGCCGACCTTGATGGTGGCGCGCATGGCCCTTATAATATTGTTGTACGTACTGCCCGCGCCGACAACCCGACGATCGGCACCGAGACACCACTCACGCTCAATTTAGTTTCTGTTGATGAGGCACCAACATTTGGTACCGGAGGAGTCAGCACGACCGAAGGCGGCACGCAGGTTTTAAGTGCTGGTATGATCGATGCGATGGACCCAGAGGGTCAGAATTCAACTCTAAGCTATACATTTAAAGGTCAGCAACACGGCACGCTTGAAAAGGATAGCGGCGGCGGTTTTACCGCTATGACTGTTGGCGATACTTTTACACAAGCCGATTTAATCGCAGGCAATGTCCGCTTTGTACACGATGGCACTGAACCGGCTTTAAATCTTGCTAAGTTTAGCGTGACAGCGACAGATGCAACGGGTCACGAAAGTGGCGTCAAACAAATCAATGTTAATGCCACGCCCGTGAACGATGCACCGGTGCAAGACACTACGCTCGCCACGCCGACTATGGCGGAAAGAGGCACGCTCAGCCTTGATGGATCACGACTTTTGTGGACCGATTCTGATGTCAGCAGCAGTCCGACCAGTATTGTCTACACGCTGGGAACACAAAACCACGGTATCGTGCAAAAATTTGTCAGCGGCGTTTGGACCAATATGTCCTCGGGTCAAACCTTTACACAAGCCGACATCAATGCCGGCAATAAGATCCGCTTTGTGCAAAACGATGACGAAAATACCACCGCAGGATTTGCCTATACCGTTACGGATGGCGTTATCGGCTCGCCGATTGCAGGTTCGTTTAGCACCAATGTTACCCCGGTCAACGATACACCGGAATTAGACCAAAATAACGACCAAACCGTCACTGAAGGTCAGCATGTTCTTATTACGACGCCCGACCTAAATTATAATGACGACGACAACCTGTCCGACGAGGTATTGTATACGGTTACCGCCACACAAAACGGTACAATTGAATTTTCATCTGATGGCGGCACGACTTGGACACCAGGCGTTTCATCCTTTACCCAGGATGATATCAATAATGGCCGTGTTGCTTTCAAACATAACGACAGCGAAACAACCGCCGCGTCGTTTACGTTCACGGTTACCGATGGAACAGATACTGCGGTCACTGAAACGCATGAGTTCGTCGTCACCCCTGTCAACGATGCCCCAACGGGTGTGACATTAACGCTCACCACCAGTGCAATCGATGAGCGCATCGCTTCTGGCGCGCCAGAAATTGAAATTGGAACTGTTACCGTTAGCGACGCTGAAGGCGCCTTTAACCCTGGCGATCATGATCTGGTTGTGCAAAGTTTTAATGGCACAACCTATGTCGATGATGC
>DATCRN010000095.1:0-9293 GCA_036568945.1 Alphaproteobacteria bacterium
TTCATCAACCTTTCGGATATTCCGGCGGCCATTCTAAAAAGCATTTTGAAAGATGCGCACGCGCATAAGAAATCGAAAATGGAGCCGGAGCAGATTTTACATGGTCTTACGGTTGCGATGATCTTTGACAAGGAAAGCACGCGAACACGCGTGTCTTTTGAAACCGGTGTGGGACAGCTTGGCGGCCATACACTCTTTATGAATGCCGGACACAGCCAAATGGGCAATGACGAAACCATCGCCGATACATCCCGCGTAATGTCGCGTTATGTAGATGCGCTTGTCTTACGTTTGTCGAAACATGAGGATGTGGAAGAATTTGCAAAATATGCAACGATCCCCGTCATTAATGCAATGACCAACAAATCTCACCCATGCCAAATCATGGCGGACATGATGACGATCGAAGAATATAAAGGCAGCATCGATGGTCTTAAGATCGCGTTCTTAGGCGATTTATTCAACGTGCCGATGACCTTCATCGAAGCCGCCGAAATTTTTAATTACAATTTAAGCGTCGCTGTGCCGAATCCAACCGGCGATGTGCAGACAGCTAAAAACGTTACCTTCGTCAAAACGGCAGAAGATGCTGTGAAAGGTGCGGATGTGGTTGTTACCGATACTTGGGTGTCCATGGGCCAAGGCGAAAAAGATCTGACGCCGTATCAACCGTTCCAGGTGAATGCGGCCTTAATGGCTAAGGCAAAGCCGGATGCAATTTTCATGCACTGCCTACCCGCCCATCGCGGACACGAGGTCACCAACGAGGTTCTCGATGGGCCACAAAGCGTGGTATTCGACGAAGCTGAGAATCGCCTACATGTGCAGAAATCTATTATGGCTTGGTGCCTGCAAAATGCCGGGGTTACACCGAAATCCAAGCTTTGACCTTGCTGTATAGGGCTTTATACTAGCACTATGCTGCAACCAGCCCCGCTTTTATCCATTCGTGATCTGCATGTGACTTTCCGTACCGGCAAGGACCGATCGTTCCATGCCGTGCGTGGCGTGAACCTATCTTTGGCGAAAGGTGAAACGCTGGCTTTAGTTGGCGAGTCGGGATCAGGTAAATCCGTGACAGCCTTATCGGTTATGCAACTGTTGCCAAAAAATTCCGTCATCTACGGTGATAACAGCCAAGTCGTTTTTGATGCCGACAATTTGATCGGCAAAGGGGAGACAGTCCTGCGTACCGTGCGTGGCGCGCGGATTGGAATGATTTTTCAGGAGCCGATGACGGCCCTTAACCCGCTGCATACCATCGAACGTCAAATTACCGAGATGTTACAGCTGCATAGCAAGCTGCGTGGGGATAAGGCCAAAGCGCGCGTGATCGAGTTGCTTGAATTGGTCGGCCTTAAGAAACTCACCAATCGCCTGGGCGCCTATCCACATGAATTATCTGGCGGTCAACGCCAGCGCGTTATGATCGCCATGGCCCTTGCCAACAATCCCGATATTTTGATCGCTGACGAGCCGACCACTGCTTTGGATGTCACCGTTCAGGCGCAGATTTTGGAGTTAATGAAAGACATCCAGCAAAAGCTGGGTATGGCGATTTTGTTGATCACCCATGATTTGACTATTGTGCGCCACATGGCCGACCGCGTTGCTGTTATGAAGGATGGCGAAATTGTCGAACAAGGCAACACGGAAGATATTTTCTTAGGTGCTTCGCACCCTTACACCAAAAAATTGTTGGCCGCACAGCCAAGCGGCGCGCCAAGGTTGGTACCCGATAATGCACCTGTGATTATGCAGGCAGACAATGTTCGTGTGCACTTTCCCATTCGCAAAGGGTTTTTAGGCCGTGTGGTGGATTATGTGCGCGCAGTGGATGGTGTGGATATCACCGTCCGTGCCGGCGAAACGCTCGGCATCGTTGGAGAATCAGGATCAGGGAAATCAACTCTTGGTTATGCCCTGCTTCGTCTTTTGCGGTCGGAAGGACAGATTGTTTTAAACGGCAAAACAATTTCGGGTTTGAGCGGCAAAGCCTTACGCGATTTGCGATCCAGCATGCAGATTGTTTTCCAAGATCCATTTGGCGCGTTGTCCCCACGCATGTCCGCCTGCGACATTATCGGCGAAGGCCTTGAAATTCATCGCCCGCATTTATCTGCGCAGGAACGTGACGATATTGTCGTCGCCGCCATGAAAGATGTGCATTTGAATCCGGATACGCGCGAGCGTTACCCGCATGAATTTTCCGGCGGTCAGCGTCAACGCATCGCGATTGCGCGCGCGATTGTTTTGGAACCGCAATTCCTGGTGCTTGATGAACCAACATCGGCCCTTGATATGTCCGTGCAGGCAGAGGTTGTGGATTTGCTGCGCGAGCTACAGGAACGAAAGAATTTGGCCTATTTGTTCATCTCTCATGACCTTCGCGTGGTACGGGCTTTGGCCCACAGGGTAATCGTTTTGAAGGACGGTAAAGTGGTCGAACAGGGGGCTGCAAACACCTTGTTTTCTGCGCCTTCTAGCGATTACACACGGGCGCTTATGGCGGCTGCCTTTGAGATCAAGGCGAAAGCTGCCTGAAAAAGCTTGTAATCCCTGCCGAACCAAGGCATAAACGCCCCCGTAAAAGCTTTTTATCGCCTCGGAAGGGGGTTGATTTATTTGGTACAAGTATCGGTTCGGGATAACAACGTTGAGCAAGCTCTGCGTGCCCTGAAAAAGAAACTGCAACGCGAAGGCGTTTTTCGTGAAATGAAGCTGCGCAAGCACTACGAAAAACCGTCTGAGAAGAAAAAGCGCGAAGCATCTGAATCCGTTCGCCGCTTCCGCAAGATGGAACGTAAAAAACGCGACCGTGACGGGAACTAAGAATTAAAAACCGCCCTTATTGGGCGGTTTTTTATATCACATAGTCGACATCAATAATTTCCAGGACTTCACCGGTTTCGCGCACCGTGACCTCGTCTCCAGGCTTAGCTTTCATCAGCGCCCTGCCCACCGGGGTTTGCCAAAAGATTTTGCCCTTCGCCAAATCCGCTTCGTCTACACCGACCAATTGTACTTTCATTTCGGTGCCGTCTTCACGTGTGTAAGTCACAGTCGCACCAAAAAAAACCTGTTCTAGGTTTTGCTGCTTTTTAGGATCGACAATTTCCGGTTTATCGAGACGTTTGGTCAAATACCGCAGACGGCGATCAATCTCGCGCAATTTCTTTTTATTATAAAGATAATCGCCGTTTTCCGACCGGTCACCGTTGCCTGCCGCCCAACTCACAATCTCCGTAATGCGTGGACGCTCCTCCTTCCAAAGGAAATTATATTCGTCTTGTAAAGCTTTATGCCCTACAGGCGTCATCATGTTACGATCGTTGATGACGATTTCTTCTTCGAGGCCCTCGTCTAATACATCGTTTAGATCGTCGCCGTCGCCCTCTTTGGTGAATGCTTTGCTCATAGACTTAAACTAATCTGTCCTTCGGAATAAAGAACCGCCTGCCCCGCAATTTTTACACGTGAGCCGTCCAGCGCGACTTTCAGCGTGCCGCCACGTTCTGATAATTGACGTGCGATCATGTCGGTTTTACCCAAGCGCTCGCTCCAATAAGGCACAAGCGTACAGTGGGTAGATCCTGTGACCGGATCTTCGTCTAGTCCGTCGCCTGCAGTAAAGAAGCGCGATACAAAATCGCAGTCCTTGCCAGGAGCCGTAATGCAGGGCCAAATTTTTTGCTGCTTTAACGCGTGAAAATCGGGTTTAACATTACGGATCAAGCTTTCGTCTTCAAAGACAAAATAAAAATCTCGATCTGTACGCAAGATTGCCGTTGGCTTAACGGAAATATTCAACATAGACAGAAAATTAAACTCGTCCTTAGTCGGCTTTCCAATGCGTGCAGGGAAATCGAGTTCCAGGTAATCGCCCACACGGCGGACAAACAGGTCGCCGACAAAACGCGTTTTAAAACGAATTTCATCCACTGTAAAACCAAGCTGATCGAAAATAACAAAGCTGGTCGCCAAGGTCGCATGGCCGCATAAATCAATCTCTCGCGTCGGCGTGAACCAACGCAGTTCAAAATCATGCGCGCCGTCCTCAACTGGCACGAAGAAAGCCGTTTCGGATTGATTATGTTCACGCGCCATTGCGGCCAAAACATGATCAGGCAGCCAAGCGCTCAACGGCACAACGGCAGCGGGATTTCCTTTGAATGCCTCTTTCGTAAAGGCATCGATTTGGTAGACGGATAATTGCATTTTAAATCCAGGGATTAACAATGCTTAAATGCGGAAGGCTTACCACCTCGCGCGTGACGAGCTGCAAATTATGCTTGAGCGCAAAGGCGGCTTGCAGGCTGGTCATTGGATTCACATTAGACCCTAGTTTTGGGCTGATAGATCCCCAGAAGGTTGCAACCTCCGGTGTCAGCGTCAAAATATGACCGCGGAACCAGGCTTGCATGTCGGTTAAGACCCAGCGCATGAGCTCCGTGCGGCGGTCGGGGTCGCCGACTTGTTCGAGGGCGGCCATCACTTCGCCGATCGTGATCGCGGAAATATAAAACGTGTCTTGATCGACACTTTCCATCCATGCAGCAACAGCATGGTCCGGACGCGTGCGCAGCGTCTCCAGCAAAATGGATGTGTCGAGAAGATACCCTTGCGTGGTCATAGGTCGTACGCGCGCGCCTTCCCTTTGCGGTCTACATCCATGTCCATCCCTGCGAGGGGTGACGATTTCATGAGTTGCATAAGCGACGGGCGCTGGCTTTGCAGCGCGTCGTAATCCTTGACGGTCATCATCACGATTTCAGGCTTTCCGCGCAGAGAGATAATATGCGGGCCTTCGGCCTTTACTTTACGGACAAGCTCCGACAATTTCGCCTTTGCGTCCTGCAAACTCCACGATTCCATGATAAACACCCCTGCTGACCAGTTGACTGGTCAGATTTATACAGGAGCGCACGCATCCGTCAACCAGGCAGCGATATTGGCCTCAAGATGTGGGAAAAGCGTATGTCGGACGTTAGCGTGGTAGGCGTTCAGCCAAGCCTTTTCGTCCGGGGTCATCATCTCAAGATCAAGGGCACGGGTATCGAATGGCGCCAAGGTGACGGTATCCAATCTCAGGAAACCAGGTTTGTCGGCAGACACCACGAGACAGAGATTTTCCAAACGAATACCGAATGCCCCTTCGCGGTAATAGCCGGGTTCGTTCGACATCAGGATGCCGACTCTGAGTGGTTCAGAGGCACGCAAAGGCTTGGGCGAAAAATTGCATGGGCCTTCATGTACGTTCAAACAATATCCGACACCATGTCCAGTACCATGTCCATAATCGAGGCCTTCCGCCCATAAAAATTTTCGCGCAAGAACATCAAGCGCGATACCAGGTGTGCCTTCAGGAAATACGGCAGAGGCGAGAGCGATATGCCCCTTCATCACAAGCGTAAAGCAGCGTTTCATTTCTGCAGTAGGTTTGCCGATGGCAAGCGTGCGCGTGACATCGGTTGTGCCATCCAAATATTGGCCGCCGGAATCAATAAGCAGCAATCCGTTGCCTTCGACTTTTTTAACTTGTTCATCGGGGACTTGCCCGTGTACGAACGCGCCGTTTTCGTTGAAACCTACAATAGGGTCGAAGCTGCGCGTAAAACAGGTCTTATCTCGCGCGCGAGTATCTAACACCAATTTCTCAATGTCGCGTTCGGACATGCCAGGATGCGTATCGATGTGGTGTATAAAGCGTACCAGCGCAACCCCATCACGAATGTGACTGGCGCGAATGCCTGCCTGCTCCACATCATTTTTACAGGCTTTAGGCCAGGTGGTAGGATCCATTTGATGAGTGACTTTAGCGCCCGCGCCTTCTAGTTTTTCACGGAAGGCGGTCGGCGTGTTGTAATCATCCAGCGACCAGTCTTTGATCGTTGTGCCGCTAAGCGCCGCATTGACATCAGCCAGCGGACGTACTGTTACACGGTTAGCAAACTGCGCATGAATAGCAGGATCGGAACAATCGACATCGGTGAACAAGGTTGCGTGGCCTTGCGTTGCATCCAATAAAACATAACCATGCACGACGGGCACGATAGGCAGATCGATGACTCGCACGTTCAAAAGCCAGGATATGGAATCCGGTCGCGTAATGGCAGCGGCTTGGTGACCAGCTTCGCTGACAATTTTTGAAATTTCGTCCAATTTTTCAGCAACACTGCGACCTGCATATTTTACGTCATGAGCGATAGCTTTATATTGGGGAATACCTTTATCGCCCCAGGCGGCATCAACCGGATTTTGATCAGCCGGCTTTAACGCGATACCGGCCTTGCGGTAGTGATCGAGATCGCCTTTCGTGTGCAGGAATGGGTCGTAGCCCAATATTTTAACATTGGCCTTCGCCCAGTCAGCCGGTTTGATGTTGCTGTCTTCGTCGACGATTTCAAAAAGTTTAGTATCGATCTGAGAGCGGGCCGAAAGCGTATAACGTGGATCGACGAAAACGGCGGCTTTGTTGCCCGTAACGATGGCAGTGCCGGCGGAGCCGCGAAAGCCGGTCAGGAATTTGAGACGGTCTGAGCCTTCGGCGGCACGATTGCGGCTTTGGAACGCGTCGGCATAGGGGACGACGAAGGCGTCCAATCCTTGGGCGGCCATGCTGGCGCGCATTTTGACTAGTTTTTCGACAGAAGACATATAAACTCCATGACCATGGCTGACACGAGTGTGGGACATATTGTCGTTTTTGGCAACGAGAAGGGCGGCTGCGGCAAATCGACCGCAGCCATGCACGCGACCGTGGCTTTGCTGCGCCTTGGCTATAAGGTCAGCACCATTGATCTGGATGCCCGTCAGGGAACTTTTACCCGCTATTTGGCCAATCGGTTTGAGACGGTGAAGCGATCCGGCAAAGACCTTCCTTCTCCCAATCATATGGCGATTGCGCCCAGCACGGCGCCTACTCTCAAAGAGCGTGAAGATGATGAATCGTCATTTTTCTTCCGCGCACTCGAAGAATTGACCAAGGATCATGATTTCGTCGTGATCGATACACCAGGTTCAGACTCACATTTAAATCGTTTGGCGCACCGTTTTGCCGATACGTTGGTGACACCCGTCAATGACTCCTTGATCGATTTGGATTTAATCGCAGATATTGATGCCGACAGCATGGCCGTGCGCGGCCCAAGCTTTTATGCGAAGCATGTGATGCAAACGCGCGAGGCGCGAAAGAACGAATTGGGTTTAGGTTTTCGTTGGGTTGTTATGCGCAACCGCATGAATCCGTCCAATTTAAAATCCAAACGTGAAATTGAATCGATGTTGACGGATTTATCCAAGACATTGGACTTTGCCTACATCCCCGGATTTTCAGAGCGCATTATTTTCCGCGATATGTTTTTTAAAGGGCTCACGATTTTGGATTTGGCCGGTGCAGAAACCGGCAAAGGCCTTACAACATCCGAACTCGCGGCACGTCAGGAAGTTCGATATCTGGTCCATGCCGTGGTCCCGCCTGAAATGCGCATTGCCTTGATGAAGCGCAAAAAAGCTGCCGAAAACTCGCAAAATAAAGCTGTAAACGCTTAAATTCCTTGCAAAATCAGCCATTTCGGGCCAGATTGCAGGCCATGACGAGCGATCTTAAACGCCCCATCAAAAAGGCCGTGTTCCCGGTAGCCGGTCTCGGTACGCGGTTTTTGCCCGCGACCAAAGTTCTGCCCAAAGAAATGTTGCCACTCGTCGACCGCCCCTTAATCCAACGCGCGGTCGAAGAAGCGCGCGAAGCGGGTATCGACGAATTCATCTTCGTATCCGGACGCGGTAAATCGCTGATTCTGGAACACTTCGAATATCAACCTGAACTGATCATTGCGCTTAAAGAGGCGGGCAAAACTGATCTTTTGGAAAAGGTGCGCGGATCAAATTTAGAATCCGGAATCTTTTCATCCGTTTTGCAACAATTGCCCAAAGGTTTGGGGCATGCCGTTTGGTGTGCGCGTAAAATGATCGGGAATGAACCGTTCGCCTTATTGCTGCCTGACGTCATGGTCTTGCCGGAGGCTAAAGGCTGCACGGCGCAGATGGTGGACATTTACAACAAAACCGGCGGCAATATCATCGCATCTGCGCATGTTGCGCGTGAAGATGTGCATCGTTACGGCATTTTAGATGTGGCCGACAAAGGTGCGGGTGTGACCGCTATCAAAAATATGGTTGAAAAACCTAAAACGGAAGATGCGCCGTCTACACTGTCCATCGTCGGACGTTATATTTTGCAGCCGGAAATCCTATCTGTGCTGGAAACGCAAAAGGCAGGATCGGGCGGCGAAATTCAACTGACCGACGCGATGCTGACACTTATTAAATCGCAGCCCTTTACGTCCATGCTGCTCAAAGACCAATATTTCGATTGCGGGCACCATACGGGCTTTATCGAGGCGAACATCGCGTTTGCACTCAAAGATCCCGTGTTTGGTCCACGCATGAAAAAAATTCTAGCCAAGTATGTCGAGGGTTTGGACCTCAATGCCGCAGCTTAATCCGATTTTAAAAAGTGCATCGCACCGCTTTGATTCCACCATTTTACGCGAATACGATATTCGCGGCATTTATCAGCAAACACTGAACGAAGACGACGCCTATGCGATTGGCCTTACCTTCGGCACCATCGTACGCCGCAAGGGTGGCAGCAAAATTGTCACCGCCTATGATGGGCGCACGTCATCGCCTATCTTGCACGACGCGATGGCCAAAGGCTTACGCGAGACTGGGTGCGACGTGCTGCATATCGGCATCGGCCCGACACCGATGGGGTATTTTGCCAATCAACATTTGAATGCGGATGCGGCTGTGGTGGTTACCGGGTCGCACAATCCGCCCACGCATAATGGATTTAAATTTATCCTGAATAAAAAACCGTTCTTCGGTGCAGCGATTCAAGATTTGGGATTGATGGCGCAAAGCGGAGATTGGGATATCGCGCAAGTGGCAGGCGCTTTGCATGATATTGACGTGCGTGTGGATTACGTGGCGCGCTTGATTCAGGATATCAAACCAGGTCGCGATCTTAAAATCGCATGGGATGCGGGCAACGGATCGTCCGGCGACGTGTTAAAAGTACTGACCGGTAAATTGCCCGGCACACATATTGTTTTATATGCCGATATTGATGGTACTTTCCCCAACCACCACCCTGACCCCGCTGTTGAATCCAACATGACGGATTTGAAACACGCAGTTCTCGATAATAAATGCGATTTGGGTATTGCGTTTGATGGCGACGGTGACCGTATTGGCGTGATTGATGAGCAAGGGCATATGGTATCGTG
>DATCRN010000096.1:0-10716 GCA_036568945.1 Alphaproteobacteria bacterium
GTATTGAACTTAAGTTAAATTTTAACTAATTCCCGTGGACAATAATATTATGAAGTGCCCTTGGGTTTTGATTTTGAGCGTTTGCGCGAGCACTTTGCTTTCGGCTTGCTTGCCGGAAGACAAAGACCCGAATGCCATGGCGCAAAATTCTGCGGGCGCGCAAGAAGCCGGCGGTTTCTACGGCGCAGCCTTAGGCAATATTGCAATGCAACTCCAGAACTTGGTGGTGAGCGACCCGAATTGGTTCGTCAACATGACGGATGCGCAGGAGCTTAATCTAGCCGCGCTGGGTGTGAAGCCCGAGGGTATTCCTGCTGATATCAAATCCCATATGTGTAAGACCGATACCGATACACAGTGGATGCAGGTGACCTGGATCGATGGCCGTGATTCCGCTAACAATTTTGCGCTCAAAGGGATCGGCGACAATGGCGCGATGCTCATGAGCACTTTACGCGCACGCTTGTCCGGCGATCAATTGGGTACAGCCTTAGGCGGTAACCGTCTGGCCATGAGTAACGATACAACCAGTGCCATTCCAGCTCAGTGCGGCGCCTTGAATATTCCAATCGGTGCGCCTGTGATTACTTTCTTGATCGATCAACCGGCGACTCCGACGACAACCTTGTCGCGCACTGAATATCGCAGTGTCGATTGTAACCCCGCAGGTACGCTCGAAGTCGATAAAACCATGACGGGTACGAAAGTTCAAAAACGCACCGTGAACTATGATTCCACCGGCCAGATGACAGTGACCGTGGGGGGCACATCAGTGCCTTATACCACGACGGCCGGCTGGCAAGACGATGCCCTGGGTGAATGCATCAACGCCGTTAAAATCGCAGCCACCACGACATCTGGCACGACAGGCGCGGGCTCGTCTGTTGATACGTTTGCAAGCATGGCTGTTGTCATGAAAGATATTTTAAGCGCGCAGATCCGCAGCATGGATTGTCGCAAATCGACGGTGACTGCATCCAATTTAGGAGATCATCAAAGCCTTGCGGGCAGCGCAGATGCATCGATTGATACATGCGCGAATGGCGCGAGCGTGACTGGCAAAGCAGGCGTTGAAGAAGGCGCGGGCGCACACGACGATACGGATGAAAAAACCTTAAGCTGTAAAGCCAATCTTCCCTCTACGTGGACGTCAACCATTGGCGGTTTGCCGGGTACATTCCCAACCTCAGTGGTCTGGAGCAATTACGCAATCTTGATCCGCGATCGCACGGACAAAACAGTGGCCGGTCAAGAAGGCCAAATCAAAGTCGATCGTTGGATCGGCAAACAACCGAATGGCGTATTCTGCGATATCACCGAAAATCTGGATGCCGGTTGCCAATCGATCACGGGCGCGCCGTCTTTATACACACGCAGTCCCACGAAAATTGCTACGCCCACAATCGCAGTCGATCGCGATGGTGCATATTGGGGTTGGTCTGATCCTGCTGATGGCGGCAAAGACGACCTCATCGTTCACAGCGCAACGGGCGTGTACCAAGAAGCCGTGCAATTCCGTGGTTGGGGTTGGGGCCGCTTGTGGAATTGCTCTGCCGCATGGGCATGGAGCTGGTACTACGATGACTGCATGTATGCGGGCATCATGTACACCAACTATTTCAACGGCGATTACTATAAGGATACGACCGGTACTGTTACGGATGGCGTACATGCCGAAAAACCGAGCGAGTCGCGTGATTGGGCAGACCGCTATATTTTCAAACCAAAAGTCACCACGGTCGGAGACTGGGATCTGAAAACCGTCGCCTGCGAATGGGGCAAGCGCGAAGCGACGGCCGAGTGCCCGAGCTTGATGCCGTTGAACACGGCGCAAGGCACATGGAATCCGTATGTTTTGACATTAGGCAGCCCGACACCGAAGGCTGTTTTGGGTAAAACGTATAGTGCGTATTATGGCGGCAGCGACCCGCAATTGCCGGCACCTTATGGTTCGGGCGGCGGCATGATCGATTCCCATACATGGTTGATCGAGCAAATGAATCGTCAGTTTAACTTGATGGTGTCGCAAGGCCATTTCCCGCGCCTGCTGCAGCGCCCGTATCACAAATACACCAACAAAGCGTGCTTCCTGTTTGGGGACTGCTCAACGCATATTTATAACGATGTTTATATCGGACCGGGGACGGATACGAATTATCTGAAGGCTTGGTACAATACGCCGTCAGCAGGTGTGCAAACCACGCTTTTGAATACGGATGGCGTGCGCCGTAAGTATATCGCGTATGAAAAACCGGCCAATTCCAACAACATCGTGGTCGAACCGGTGACAGGTCTAGCCGGTTATGTTGATCCGGTACATTGCGGCCAGGGTAAATCCGTGTCTGAAACGCGCTACCATAAATGGACGACCACCGATCCTGTTTACGCGACGAAGACGGTTTGTGACTTCGCCATCTTTGGCTTTTGCATCATTAGCCACACGGAGACGTACATTCACCATTACGATACGGTCCATCATTCCGAGCCGGTGACCATTACGGGCAGCTGGATACAAGAATGGCGCTCGGACATTGGCTGGTCCAAGAAGGTCGAACATTACATCTCAAGCCCGAATTTCGGTACCTGGTCGAGCTATGGCGCGATCCCCGCATCGTTCTAAGCACTTGGGCTGCCTCACAAATCAGAGTAAAATTGAGTGAATCGTTCGATTTACCTGAAAAATTAAATCTAATTTTACCATTTTCCTTAAAAATTAAAGTGATGAAGTCTTTTTTGGTCCTTGGGGAGGCCATGATGCTGAACGTGAAAACATTTTGGAATCTGTTGTTGGTTTTAGGGTGTAGTGCCGCTCTCACGGCCTGCTTGCCGGAAGACAAAGATCCGAACGCTATGGCGCAAACATCCGCCGGCGCGCAAGAAACCGGTGGTTTCTATGGCGCAGCCTTGGGCAACATCGCCATGCAATTGCAAGGCATCGTCGTCAGCGACCCCAACTGGTTCGCCGGTTTGTCGGCAAGCCAAGAGCTGAATTTGACCAACTTAGGCATCCGTCCCGAAGGCATCCCCGCCGACATTAAATCCTATATGTGTTCGATGGGTGCTGATCAGCCGTGGATGCAGGTGACCTGGATCGACGGTCGTGATGCTGCCAATAATTTCGCTTTAAAAGGAATTGGTGATAACGGGGCGATGCTGATGAGCACGCTCCGCGCGCGTCTGTCAGCAGACCAATTGGGGACGGCTTTGGGCAACAACCGCGTGGCCATGACCAATAACTCCACGACGACGATCCCGGGTGATTGCGGCGCCTTGAATATTCCGGTCGGCGCGCCTGTGATCGCATTCATTATCGATCAACCGGCTACGCCGACAACGACCTTGTCGCGCACTGAATATCAAAGCGTTGACTGTAACCCTGCCGGTACGCTCGAAGCGAACAAAACGATGACCGGCACAAAAGTGCAAAAACGTACCGTGAACTATGATCCTTTGGGCAATCGCACGGTAACCGTGGGCGGTACGCAAGTGCCCTATACGGCTACGGTTGGTTGGCAAGACGAAGAAATGGGCGAATGTATAAATGCGGTACGCATTACGACCGTCATTAATGATAGCACGACCGGTGCAGGCGCATCAGTTGATACGTTTGCCAACATGGCTGTTGCCTTAAAAGGCATTCTGGACGCGCAAATCCGCAGCATGGATTGCCGTAACCGCACCGTTACATCCAAAGAAGGTTCAGCACAAGCAAGCTCAACAACCGTCAATACTTGCGCAAACGGCGCGACGGTAACCGGTAAAACGGAAGTCAAGGAAGCTGCTGGCGCGAATAACGATACGGATGAAAAGGTCCTGAAATGCGATGGACCGCTTTCGTACACGTCCACCATTACGGGTCTGTCCGGTGGTTTTACCGCCGCTTGGACTGGCACTGTGACCCTTGTGCGCGACCGTACCAACAAGACTGTGTCTACGAACCAGAACCAGATCCAGGTTGCGAAATGGGTTGGCAAAATTGTTGGCAGCCAACATTTCGTGCAGTGCGATGCGTCTATAACGGCTGATTGCCAACGCATTGACCAAGCCCCGACTTTGGTTGCCCGTTCCGGTACCAAAATCGTGAACGAAACGCGTGCGACCGATCGCGACAACGCTTATTGGAGTTGGTCTGATCCGAATGACGGCGGCAAAGACGATAAATTCGTCAACAGCGCGACCGGCGTGTATCAAGAAGCCGTCCAATTCCGTGGTTGGGGTTGGGGTCGTATGTGGAATTGCTCCGCCGCATGGGCGCTTAGTTTCTACTACGATGACTGTATGTATGCCGGTATCTTGTATGCCAACTATTTCAATGCTGATTACTTCAAAGATACGACGGCAACGCTTACAGATGGCGTCCAAGTCGATAAAATCGGCGAAGCGCGTAAATGGGATAATGCTGCGATCTTCAAACCGAAGCTGACGATGACCACGCAGGACGTGACATGGGTCCGTTGCGAATGGGCGAAGCGCGACGCATTGGCTGATTGTCCTGCTTTGATGGCTGCCGATACGCGTCCTAATCCAGGCACGTGGAATCCGCAGATCCTAAGCCATGCTAACCCGACGCCGAAAGCAGTCCTAGGCAAGAGCTATAGCGCTTACTATGGTGGCAGCGACGGTCAATTGCCGTCCCCATGGGGCAGCGGTGGTGGTATGCTCGACTCCCACGCATGGTTGATCGAACATATGAACCGTGAGTTCAATACGATGGTGGCTCAAGGCGACTTCCCGCGCTTGCTGCAACGCCCGTATCACAAGTACACCAACAAGGCATGCTTCCTGATCGGTGATTGCTCGACGCACATCTATAACAGCGTCTATATCGGACCCGGTACGGATACGAATTACCTGAAGGCTTGGTATAATAACCCGTCTGCAGGTATTCAAACGACCTTGCTCAACACCGATGGTATGCGTCGTAAATATGTTGCGGTGGAATCACCGAAAAACACCATCATTGTCCAACCTGTGGCTGGCTTGGCAGGGTATTTGGATCCTGTTCATTGCGCCAAAGGTGACAACGACGACACCTTCACACGTCCTCGCTATGTGACGGTTGTCACGGGCCAGTATTGCGTGTCGGAATCGTGCGGTTGGTCCGGTTGCTCCTGTAACGGTTACGCCAACACGTATGGCACCGAAAACCATCCGGTTACCATCAGCGGCAGCTGGGTACAAGAATGGCGCTCGGATATGGGTTGGTCTAGAAAGAGCGAGTATTACACCTCCAGTCCGAACGTCGGTACCTGGACGAGCAAGAGCTCCATCCCGGCTTCCTTCTAAGCTGCATGACATAGATAAAAATGAGGGGCCCGAATTTCGGGCCCCTTTTTATTCTCTACAGAATAAGCTTAGTCTTTTTTAGTGGCAGCTTTCACACGTGTATCCTTGATCGCTTGGCGCATACCGTCGACGCCAACATAACCGCGGATAAAGACATCGCCGCCCACGATAAACGCCGGTGTTCCGGTTACGCCAAACAGACGGGCCATACCTAAATTCTCATCGAGCGTTTGTTGGATCTTCGGATCCTTCATATCCTTTTTCAGCCTTTCGACATCCAGGCCGACTTTCTTGGCATAGTCTTCCAGCTGCGCGGCATTGATTGATCCTTTATGGCGCATCAAGGCAATGTGATATTCCAAATACTGGTCCTGCTTGCCTGCAGCCAAGGCCCATTTGGCGGCTTCGACCGAAGAATCGCCTAAAATTGGGATTTCTACGAAGATCAAACGAAGGTCTTTGTCTTCGTCGATCAAGGTCAGCATGTCATTGACGGCCTGTTTGCAATAGCCGCAATTGTAATCGAAGAATTCGACGATGGTGGTTTTACCCTTCGGATTGCCTGCTTCCTGGTGGATTTTGTTTTTATACAGCCAATCGGCGTTTTCCTTGATCAGTTTGATCGCCTTTTCTTCTTCTTTGCTGCGGTTATCGCGCTCGTAATTATTGACGGAATCGATCAAAACTTGCGGGTTTTTCAGGATGTAATCATGGATGATCGCTTCGATCTGTTCCTTGGTGAAATCTTCTGCCATGGCCGGAAAGGCAAAGCCGGACACAAGCATACTGGTCAAAAGAAGGCGGCGTAGAGTCAAGGGGTTCTCCTTTGGAAAAATGACTCTTTAATTATAGCCGAATTCCTGGCGTTCGTCTTCGTCTTCTTCGTCGTCCTCGTCGTCATCTTTTTTTGGTTTTGTGTCCAAATAGAGCTTTAAATCCATGGCTTTACGGTAATCCCGGGTGCCGGGTTTAAGGCCTGCCATAGCACCCGTCAAAAGCTTCTGCGCCTCTTTCGTACGCCCACCTAAGGCCGCTTCTTCTGCCAGGTGATATTGCGCCTTCGCATCCTGTCCTTGGCGGCCGTAGAGGGTGGCATAAAGGCGGTGAATTGTGCCGGAACGCGTTTCTTTTGCGACCGCCTGGTCCAGGTTCTTCTCGGCTTCGGCATACAGAGCGGCATTGCCATTTTTGCCCGCCTGCTCGATCAGCACTTGTGCAAGATCAATGCGAATGAGGGCTGCATTGGGCTTGAGCGCGATTGCTTTGCGGTAAGCGGCTGCGGCTTCCGATATTTGTCCGAAATCGCGCAACATCTGCCCGCGCACTTCATGCGCGTAAGCGTTATTCGGCTCCTTTGCAAGCAACTGATTGATTAAACTTAAGGCCTTGTCTTTTTCGCTGCGTCGATACGCAGCAATCGCACGCGCATAGAGGGCAGCAGGCGATGTATCTTTTTCGCCGTATAACCACGTCACGCGCTGAGGTTCGATAAACGCGATCAATTTTGCGCGAATGCGGTTGAATTGATCGACCATCGCGGGGGAGTAGGATTGATTTAGAAAATTCGATTTCGCCACACCCGCTTCTAACGATGCAATACGGTCACGCGTCAACGGGTGGGTGCGCACATAAGCGTTCTGCTGTGATTGCGGCAGCAATTCTTGGTCTTGCAATGTCTCCATAAAAGACGCAAGCCCCGTCGGGTTATAGCCGGATGCTTCCAAGTAACGCAGACCCGCCTGATCGGCGCTCGATTCTTGCGTACGGCTATGGCTTAAATAACTGCTCATGGCTGCACCCTGTCCGCCGCGCAGAATGGCAGCACCGGCATCGCCACCGCCGATCGCGCCTGCGCCAATGCCCAGCAGCGTGGCCAATATCGCTTCGTAGGATGCGTATTCCATCGCTTCGCGCCCACGGATCAAATGCCCGCCCGCAATGTGTCCCGTTTCGTGCGCGATCACGCCAAGGAGTTCACCCGGATTTTTCGTGGCGGCAATCAGGCCTGTATAAATGAAGATATTGGATCCGCCCGCAACAAAGGCGTTTAGTTCCGGCGATTGCACCAAAATAATATCAACGGCTTGTGGGTTTAAGCCTGCCGCGTTGAAAATAGGCTGGGTCCAGGCTTTCAAATCCTCTTCGATTTCCGTGTCGCGGATGATCGACATGTTGCGCGTGCCCTGCGCAAAAGCCTGCAGCGGCATAAGAGCGCATAGGCCCAACAAAAGCAGCGTCTTGTATATCGTCTTCATGGGCGGCAGTATGTCTCATTAAGTGGTCTAAATAAAGGCAGGAGCTACCTATTATGTCGTATTGGTTGGTCAAGTCGGAGCCTGACGTTTGGGGTTGGGAACAGCAGGTCAAAAAGGGCGTTGAAGGATGGAGCGGCGTACGCAACCATCAGGCCGCAGCCAATCTAAAGGCCATGAAAAAGGGCGATAAAGCGTTTTTCTACCACTCCAATATCGGCAAGGAGATTGTCGGTATCGTGATCATCACTAAAACCGCTTATCCTGATCCCACTGATGAAACGGGTAAATTCGTGCAAGTCGATGTGAAGACGGATAAGCCTTTTAAAAAATCAGTGACGCTGGCCGCGATCAAGGCTGACCCTAAATTAAAGGCCATGAAACTGGTGACTCATTCGCGCCTATCGGTGCAACCGGTAACGGATGCCGAATGGAACCATATTTGTAAATTGGGTGGTTTATAAATGGATTTGATTTACGCGCGCGACTACGACAATAGCATTGAAACGCCGGACGCCTTTTGGGGCGAGGTCGGTAAGCGTTTGCATTGGGTCAAACCGTATACAGTCGTCAAAAACACACGCTTTGCGCCCGATGTATCCATTCGCTGGTATGAAGATGGGATTCTGAACGCTTGTTATAATTGTATTGACCGTCATTTGACGGAGCGCGCGAACGATGTCGCTATTATTTGGGAAGGCGATGATCCTTCTCAATCTAAAAAAATTACCTTCCAGGAATTGAAAAGCGAAGTCTGCAAACTCGCCAATGCCTTGAAGGCGCGGGGCGTTAAGAAGGGCGATCGTGTCACAATCTATATGCCCATGGTACCGGAGGCTGCATACGCCATGCTGGCCTGCGCGCGCATTGGTGCTGTGCATTCCGTGGTGTTTGGCGGTTTTTCGTCGGAATCGTTGGCTGACCGTATTGAGGATTGTGAATCGCAAGTGGTCATTACAGCGGACGAAGGTGTGCGCGGTGGTAAAACCATTCCTTTAAAAAACAACGTCGATGCCGCGCTTAAAAAAGTGTCGGGTGTTCATACCGTGCTCATTTACCAGCGCACGGGCAACACAGTACCGATTACTATGGGGCGCGATGTGATGTGGGATTTTGTGAGTAAACAATCCACTGACTGCGCCTGCGAAGATATGGGTGCCGAAGATCCGCTGTTTATTTTATATACATCCGGCTCTACTGGAAAACCCAAGGGGGTTTTGCATACCACTGGCGGCTATTTGGTTTTTGCGGCATTCACGCACGAACAATCTTTCGGCATCAAACCGAGTGATATCTATTGGTGTACGGCTGATGTCGGTTGGGTCACCGGCCACAGCTATATTGTCTATGGTCCTCTTGCGAATGGCACCACGACCTTAATGTTCGAAGGTGTGCCGCAATATCCCGATTGGGGCCGTTTCTGGCAAGTCGTCGATAAACATCAGGTAACAGTGTTTTATACGGCGCCCACCGCGATCCGCGCTCTTTTGAAAGAGGGCGATGGCTACGTCAAAAGTACATCGCGCAAATCCTTGCGTGTCTTGGGAAGTGTCGGCGAGCCGATTAATAGCGAGGCATGGCTGTGGTACCGTGATGTTGTGGGTGGCGGTAGATGCGAAGTGATCGATACGTATTGGCAGACCGAAACCGGCGGCCACATCATCACGCCGATTGCGGGCCGTGGGAACGATCAAAAACCGGGGTCGGCGACAAAACCGTTCTACGGTATTGATGCTGCGATTGTAGATGGCAATGGTAAAAAAATCAAAGGGGCCGGTGAAGGCGCTTTGGTTATTTTGGATAGCTGGCCTGGCCAAATGCGTACCGTATTTCGCGATCACGACCGTTTTCAAAAAACCTATTTTTCGACCTTTAAGGGTATGTATTTTACAGGCGACGGTGCGCGTCGTGATGAAGATGGTGATTACTGGATCACCGGCCGTGTTGATGATGTCATCAATGTTTCCGGCCACCGTTTCGGCACGGCAGAAATCGAAAGCGCAATCAATCGTTATCCCGGTGTCGCGGAATCCGCTGTGGTGGGTTATCCGCATGACCTTAAAGGCCAAGGCATCTACGCCTATGTCATTTTAAAGGATGGCGCGCCTGCGAATGACGACACCCAAAAGGGCATTGTGGCCAAAGTGCGTGAAATCATCGGCCCCATCGCATCGCCGGATCGCATTCACTTTACGCCGGGCCTACCCAAAACGCGCTCGGGCAAAATCATGCGCCGCATCCTGCGCAAAGTGGCCGCTGGTGAAATCGATCAACTTGGCGATACGTCCACACTTGCTGACCCCGCAATCGTGCAAACGCTCGTGCAGGGCCGGAAGTAACTTTAGGCAACGTAATCGAAGCGTCAAATTTGCATAAATACGAGTAAAAGGCGTAAAACAAGGCATGCGCGATTACGATTCCCCATCTGCTTTGGCAGAAGATCGGTTTATGAGCCTGTGTTCCAAGTTTGCGAATACGGCGCATCCGCTTATGGCCCAAGATGCTGACCAAAGGAATGAGAAAATGGAGTCCAGCTTAAGTGCAGGCGATCTCAAATTAATTTGGTGCATGTTGGGCCTATTAGGTCGCCAAGTCATGTATCAATACGCGTCTGTACTGCCGGGTGAAAATACGGTTGATATCATGTATCAGCGTTATTTGAAGTTGAGCCCTAAAGTGGCTGATCTTGCGGTCAGACTCTTGTCGTTGGAGAGACATGAAATGCGTGTCGCAGAATTGCTGCCATATCAAATCCTAACCGCTGAATATCGGGATATGGCCTACGATAAAGGTCTTTTAAATCTTGGCCGTCTCATCGACCGCGGCATGCTGCACAAAAAAACACGTCCGTGGAAAAATACGGTCGTGACACTTGAACCTTCCTTCGCATTTTAAAAAAGCCCACTAAAGAAGCGGGCTTTTTATTTTATCTTCCTTTTTTACCCTTTTTTGGCGGGCTGATGGTTTTGACCACATCTTCCGCGTTATGCTCGATCACTTCAAGTTCGGGGTGAATGGTGGGGCCATGCGCCACTGCATCCGCCATCGCTTTATCTTCGCGCGACCGTTTGAAGAAGTGAATTTCCACGCCTTCTTTTTTCATGAGCACATATTGCTGCAATAACGATAATGTGTTGCTCCACGACCAGTAGATCACGAGACCGGCGGGGAAATGCGC